>JBATMM010000191.1:0-36166 GCA_049289835.1 Saprospiraceae bacterium
TAAGGTTTCATGCCTATGGCCAGCAATAATGCATCATCACGATAGTAGGCTGATAGCCAGTCATCAGGAGTAAGCAACATACCCATAGCAATTTGAATTGCCTCATGACCACGTGCTGTGGCATGAACATATTTGGAAACTTCTTTAAAATTGGCCTCATACAGATCTGTCATTGCCTTGGCCGTAGCCATCAGGGAGAATGCATTGCGCATAATTTCACCCATTGAGGACATTGTATCTGTCTTAATTGGTTGTTCACTGAGTGGAGATGAAGTATTCTTTTCCTTTGCTTTCATGCCGTCCAAAGATAGAGATTGAATTTTGGTCACATCACCCATATCAGATTTACTCAGGATAGATTTTATATTTAGCCGTTAAATATCAAATTATGGAAGAATATAAGGGATTGATCACGAAGGTCGAGCGATATCAAAATATCCTGGCAAATACTAAAGCATACCGGGAAAGATGGGATTCTCAGTTACGGGCTCAGATTACGGCTGAGTTGGAAAATATGATCAAAGTGGCTAAACTGGATGGTAAGATTGAATTGCAGGATAAGGTCAGGCACCTTGAATTCATTGTTCTTTCACTGGGATCCGAAGAAAGTGGTATTTCTGAGATCATCAATGACAAAACAGATAAGCCTTTGATCAAAAACAATGGCTCATTGATATATCAGCAGCTTTTCAATGGCAAAGTGCAGGTCATGATCGGGTATCCATACATCGAAGGTTTCGGAGAGCCCCATCCACCGAAGATCATCGGTATCTATCGGCCAGAAGAAATTAAAACTCCTTTCCTGATCAGGCATATGGAAGATTTTATTAAAGAAATCACACAATGGGAAGATTTTGATGATGATGATACGCCATTAGCCAGAATAGGATATCAGATGTCCAGTCTCCCACCAAATGTTAAACCTCCCGAAATCTAAGAACCTGTTATCACATTTAACCGTGACTAAATACCTGGATTATAGTATTGATTGCATACTAATCATTAATTGATAATCTATATTTTTACTGACGGTTTGGAGGCAATCCTCAAGCGATTGATCTCAATGGCAATCGGATTAAATGATTCTGTTTAGCTATAAAGTCAGAGCTAAAAAACAAGAGACCAAATTGAAAACAATCTACACTTTGTGTGACCTCCGGTTTCTCTATCAATGCATTCCATCCTGAATGCATGTCTGGTGACCAGTAAATGTCATCAACCATGATGATCGTTTGGGATTTTAAATGAGGCTGCATCGCCTGGTAATAACTCAGCAGTGGACCTGACCTGTGGTTCCCATCAAGAAAAATAAAATCTACAGTTTCTAATTTCCCCAGATCTTTTTTAATAAAGACTTCGAAAGTTGAATTGATAGTTGTGATGTTTTTTATTTGCATTTCATCAAATATGTTTTGAGCCATCGATGCAATGACAGGATCGCCTTCAATAGAAATGATTTTGCCTGTATCGACACCATAAGAAAGATAGGATGTTGTGATCCCGAGACTCGTGCCAAACTCAATGCAAATTTCAGGTTTAATCCATTTCATCAATTTGTACAAAAACCTGCATTGAAATGGAAGACTGAGTGATTGTCTCGCAATGTTTGATATTCGTTTTTCATGTTGCTTTCCTGCATTAGTCATTCCGGCGCCAAAGTCTGTTCTAATCATTGTATCCTTCGAATGAATCAATTTATGCCTCAGTGCTTCAATTTTTTTAAATTCAGGAAGAACAATTTTATCATCGCAGCAATAACTAAAGAGTTGGAATAAATAAGGAGAATGAAAGGAATCCCATCTATGCGATTGAAGCCGGTGTTGGATAAATTTGAATATTGAGTAAAAGCGTGACATCGCTGCAAAGTAACATATAGACCGGCATATTGATCGCTTAGTCTCCGGGACGGTCGTCACTTAAAAGAAGCTCTATGCATTGCCTTTTTCTGCTAATTTTGTCCAAATACATATTCAAACCCATCTATTCCTTATGAAAGCAAAGCTGTACGTACTCATTTGTGCCAATTTTTTCTCTTTTATGGCCTTTTCCCAGGTTAAGTTTGATAACCGTAATGATCTTTTGCCTAAGCCTGAACAGCATAGCGCAGTACCTGTAGCGATAGCTGATATGAATGGTGATGGGTTGGATGATATCATGACCACAGATGGATCTGCAACTTTATATATCCAATATCAGACACCGGACCCTGCCCGGCCTTTTGTCAGATATGAAGTTCCGATAGTTCTTGATAATGATGGTGAGCAAAATGATATTTGCGTAGCTGATTTTAATAATGATGGAGCAAATGACATTTTTATCTCAGGCTCATATGACCGTATTAAAGTATTATATAGCATTCCTCATACGTTCAAATTTAATTTTACCTATTTGGTAGTAGCAATTCCTTTCTTTTCACAGGGAGCTTCAGCCGGTGATTTTAATGGCGATGGATGGATGGACGTCGTTGTTCTAAATGATAATGCAGCCAATGTTACTTTGATCAATGATGGAGCCGGAAATCTTGTAGAACAACCATTATTCAATTTTGTAACCGTACCTGCATCCGATAATTCAGGAAACTACGGTTCAGTCTATACTGATTTTGACATGGATGGTGATCTGGATTTTTACATTGCAAAATGCAGGCAAGCCGTGACCAATCCGAATGATCCAAGACGGATCGATGTGTTATTTGTCAACGATGGCAATAACAATTATACCCAAAACGCAGCCAAATATGGTCTCGCAGACGGGCATCAGACATGGACTGCAGATTTCGGCGATATTGATAATGATGGTGATCAAGACTTGTTCAAAACAGAACATGATGTCCTTTGTCAGTTATTTGAAAATATCAATAATGATACTTTTATTGATATCACCCCTTCATCAGGTATTAATATCGGTGGAGTAGGGATCGAAGGCATGATTAGGGATTTTGATAATGATGGTTGGCAGGATATACTGGTCAGTGGAGATCTGGTAGAGTTCTGGCACAATGATGGCGATGGCACATTTACCAGGGAACAACCATTTGGTACTAATTTATTTGGAGCGTTTGTTCTGGGCGACCTTAATAATGATGGTTTTACGGATGTCTATGCTTCTTCCGTACAGGTATTTAATAGCGCCACAAATAAACCGGATGTTTTGTATCTCGGCGAAAACAATGGAAACCATTTTCTTTCTATGGAACTGATACAGGAAGGAGTCAACCCATCCTCCATCGGCGCAATGGCTTATTTATATAGTAATCTTGGCACCCAAATCAGAGAGGTCAGATCCGGAGAGCAATACGGTGTCTCAAACAGTCATCGGATGATTTTTGGTTTAGGTGCATTAACCAGTTATGATAGCTTGGTCATCAAATGGCCTGATGGAGTCCGGGAATCCTTTAATAATCTACTGGTAGATCAAACTTATACTTTACGTCGAGGTGGATGCGCCAGAACATCTGACAAAGTCTGGCCGGCACTTAAGGCATTATGCGGCAATGAAACATTAGGACTTGCTTTGCATGGGGTAAATGTGTCTTCCTGGAGCACAGGTTCAATTGAGGATTCTATCACGGTAAATAAGCCTGGGTTGTATTATGCGACAATAATTGACGATGTTAATTGTCCCATAAGAACAGCACCTATCGAAGTCATTACAGATCCTGATTCTGTAAAGCCTACCATTACATATGAAGGCAACAGACTTCTTTGTCATCGCGATGAAGCAATCCTTAGCCTTCCCTTTGGATTGGGTTATACATGGTCATCCGGTGAGAACACCCAGACTATTGTGGCGACTTCTACCGGGGATTATTTTGCATCGGTTGAAGGGTATTGTAAGAACCAGCAATCTGATACTATTCATATTGATTTCTTAGTACCTTCTACACCTTTAGTAGTTGATGATACCTTCTCATTAGGTGAGCAGGCTATTCTTACGGCTACAGGAGATAGCATTGTATGGTATTCGGACCCCGATGGCACAAATAGTATTGGAACAGGTTCAATTATTATTTTGGATGGGCTTGCAGACAACGATACAGCCTATGCGCAGAATCTTGCTCCGATACCGGGGAAGGATTATCAGATTGGACCTGCAACGCAAAATGGGAATCCGAAATACAATGGAACATTTATCAATGGAGGATTGCTTTTTGACGTCCTTACACCAATATTTTTAAAACAGTTTACTGTATTCACGGATTCTGCCGGTGCCCGGATCATTGAAATCACAGATGGTGCAGGTTTCTTTTATGATAAGCAGGTTGATCTCTTACCAGGTACTACAGTGATTGATCTTGATGTGGACTTACCGGTTGGGTCTTATACCGTGAGTACGAACACGGACTTAAATAATCTTGTTTTCGGTGCTAACAATCCATATCTGTGGAGATCTTCAGTTGACGTGGAATTTCCATATGTGATTGAAGGAGCTCTGTCTATCACTAATTCAACTTTCGGAACTGAATTTTACTATTATTTCTATGACTGGAAAATTTCTACTTCTGATAAATACTGTGGATCTGATCTTGCCCCGGTGATTGCTTATCTGGATTTAAATCTTGCTACCGGCAATTTAAAAGATGAACAGGCTATGGTGATCACACCTAATCCAACTACAGGACTTACTTATGTAGTCTTAAAATCTTCATCTGCAATAGATCTTCAAGTGACTAACCTGTCCGGTGAACGACTTAATATAAAGAAAGAAAACGTAGTGAATGGCGAAACAATGCTGGATATCTCATCTTATCCTTCCGGAATTTATTTCATCAGGATAATTCAGGATGGGAAAATGTATAGCAGGAAAATAGTCAAACTATAGAACGCAATACAGATACCATATTTTTTCTAATTCTAAATGGCTGCAGGACGTGGTTTGACTTCAGCTTTTTAGAATTTAGAATATGGTTTGATGCCAATCAACCGACTATCCTGGTAAAATATAAAATAGTATACACCAGGTTGCAAATCAACATCAAACCGTATCATAGCGCCGGCAATACCTGATTGAAGTTTTTTCCCATTGATATCCACCAGTTCATAAACGATAGGGAATTGATCATTCATTGAAGAAGGGAAACCTATCATCACTTCATTCCCGGTGCCCGGATTTGGGAATAGATTTATTTGTGAAGAGAAACTGATATTCCTTATACTTGTAGGGGATAGATCTATGTCTGCAATATTCAATTTATCAACAACTTCAGTAAACTTTTTATAGTTATTGTACATCGTTTTGAATTGAGCAACCTGAGCCAAAGTATCATCGGTAAACAAATCATTCATCCATCTTGACGGAAGAGAATGATAGTTGAAAGCGATGCTAAGATCAGCCAGGCCGCTTCGTCCGTTAAGCGGAATCTTATAGGCGATGATATCAGTTCCAAGGGTACTATTGATACCATAGTCTTGATCGTCAAGGGCATTACCCCAAATGGCTACTGTGTCATAGACAACATGATTTCGATTAAATCCTAGCGGGAGTAGTCTGTTATCTTTCAAAGGTTTGTATGCAGCATTAAGACGGGTCGTAAGATGCCCCTGTAAGTCTGACATCACCATTTCATAAATCTGGACATCTGCGGAAGATTTTGATTCCTGATGATGGGGTTCGAATGGATGATCGCGGCCAATGATATTTCCTTCTTCATCCAATAATCCATTGGCATAAATTGTATCACTCTGCGTTTGATCTGTCAGAACAACTTGTAACCAAGCCAATCGGCTAGGATAGCCTGAAGGAAATTTATGTCCGGTTTTGTTTTTAACAGTGAGTTCAAAATAAAGGGTATCATCAAAAACCTGTATCGGAGACATGTCCAGTGTTGCAGCCCGGCTTATGCTTAACCTGTTATTCTGAATTGATTCATCCCAGCCTTTTACACCAGAAGTAGTGAATAAGTGAAGCGAATCACGATTTGTTTTCATAAGTGATAACATCGCCGTATTTGCTCCGAAAAACTGATGTAACCCGAACGGGTATCTTTTTTTCAACGCCAGAAAATCTGTTGCTATCACTACACTATCCTTGAGAAAAGGCATGTGGCATGTCTGACATTCTTTTCCCTGTGCAGGATAAATGGAATTAAGCCACTCATGATAGGTGGCTTGTTCGACAAAGAAATCTCCGGTGGGTGTCCCATCATCTTTTAACGTCTTCGTGATCAAGGTATGGCATCCGGCACAAACCCCACTGGTATAGATGTGATCAGAAAAAACCGGATCAAACCCAACATTAATATGCATAGGTCCCTGGAAGGGATTTGGATAGGGTCCGAATAATATCCGGTTAGTATCAATTGTGAAATTCCCTGAATTGCCGGCTCCAAGGTTTCTGGCAGGCTGCTGATGGCAGGCACTGCACGAAACCCCATCCAGTCCGAGTGAATCCTGCAGCATCAAAGCATAAGAATAAGGTTGTCCTGACAGATGACTCTGAATACTTCCTAATGGAGAATGGCACTTCAGGCAAGTGGTTTCAATCTCTGAAGAGGCTGAAGGATATTGATTGACCTCATGAGCCAAAGTAGCTCTCCAGAATGGGTCACGAGCAGCTAATCCCATCATGCTGAACTGCCAGTCATCGAAGATATTGACATCCTTCCCCTGAGCATCAACCAACGCCTCGGATGCTTCGTCAAATCCATGACATCCAGCACAATGTGATGAATGAGCCACTTTCTGGGTTGGTGGGACGGGACCTCTTTTTGGTTCAAATGAAGGATCAGTCAGGCCGAGAATAAAAATAGTTCCGGCGAATAAAATGAGAATACCATACTTAATCACCGGACAAAATTAGTTTATTTGTCAGGTAAAAGGATATTTGGTGTCAGGAAGAAGTCTGGCTTCATATTCAATTGAGATTAAATCATGTATTTTTATATTTTAGTTACTTCATAAATATTTTCAGAGCGAATTGTGCAGAAAATGAAAAGCCAATAATGAAAAAAATTCTTTATCCGACGGATTTCTCCGAAACGGCGGAAAACGCGTTCATCTTTGCCTTGCAGATTGCTGATCACCTAGGGGCTTCAATAATTACTATTCATGCTTTTGACAAGCCTGATATCAGCAATTTTAATCTTCCGGATACATTAAGGGATGTATACGATTCTATCGACCTCGATGTGTTTGAGAACTATGAAGATGAGGTTCCTGTCCTGAGAGATATCGCCATCGATAATGGCTACTACCATGTCCCTATGGTGCACGTACTTGAAGAAGGGGCCGCTGTTTCGGCCATTCTGCGTACAGCCAATAAAAATAAAGTTGACCTTATCGTGATGGGTAATACAGGTGCCGGAATGATGGAAAAATTCTTTTTCGGCACTGTATCCGGAAAAGTGCTTGAAGAAGCGCATTGTCCTGTGATCCTGGTTCCGGTCACAGCCCAATTCGATGGTATCATCGACAATATTGCTATAGCTACCAACCTAACAGATGAAGATGCAGTTTTTATAGAAGAGGTAAGGAAGTTCCGTGAGCTTATGGGATGCCATATCCACCTTGTCCATATCAATACAACTCAAAATGTAGATGAAAGTCTGATGAAGTTGTTTTGTGATCGCTGGCCTAATGATAAAAAAATCACACCTCATGTCATAAATCATAATGACATTAACGAAGGCCTAGAAAATTTTGTGAATGAAAATAAAATTGATCTCCTCGCCATGCTTTCCCACAAACGGAACTGGTTTGAAGATTTATTTTCAAAAACAAGAGCAAAAAATATTTCTTTTCATAGGACTATTCCACTACTGGTGTATCAATCCGAAAATCTTAGTCCGCATCCATAGGAATTTGTTGATATTGATTTTCTCTGATAGCTCTAAACTCTGAATTCGCTTTCCATTTCGGCCAATCCCCATTGTTTGCCAACTCTTTTGTGATGTTGATATATAATTCAGCATCTTGCTGGACGCCACTCATGTCAAAATTAGTTGCATTATATTCATCAGAAGGCTGGTGATAATGATTGGTACGATAGTCATCTGATTTCTCTTTAGCATAGTCTTTTCCTTTTATACGATGATCAAAAGTTCCTTTGGCGTATAAAGCAGGGATCCCGATTTTCGCAAAATTGAAATGATCGGATCTGAAGAAATATCCTTTTCCAGGTTCCTGATCCGGAAGAACATAGCGGCCCTGTTTTTTTGCCCATCGTTCAGCATAGGTTTCCATTTCACTCTGGCCATAGCCGATGACAGAAAGATCATTCATTTCTCCGATGGAATTCATATCATCTATGTTAATATTGGCTACGGTTTTAGCAGGTGGAAAAATGGGATGAGCTGCATAATATGCTGAACCTAACAATCCCTGTTCTTCTGCAGTAACCCAAAGGAATGCAATGCTGCGCTTAAAAGGGCCTGCTTTCTTAAGGGCTTCAGCGATAGCAAGAATTCCGGCACTCCCGCTTGCATTATCATTGGCCCCATTATAGATAGAATCACCTTTGACGACAGCACCAATCCCAAAATGGTCCCAATGGGCAGAAAAAATAATGACTTCATCGGGTTTCTCGGTACCAGGCAACATGGCGATGACATTCTTAGAAACATCCTTCCGTATCTGATTGTCAATTTCAGTCGTGATTTTGTATGGCAGAGGTATCGGTTTAAATTCTTTTCGTCTTGCTCCGGCTGTTGCTCTTTCAATATCCAGTCCTGCTGTTTTAAAAATATCAGTCGCGGCTTCATATGATATCCAACCCTGCATTTGACAAGGAGTATAGCCCAGGGATTCAAGATTTAATTTCGCCCCACTTCCTGCGCCCTTCACTACGCCCCATGGATAGCCCGCCATTTCTGTCTGATGTATGATCCATATAGCAGCTGCTCCCTGGCGTGCAGCTTCCTCATACTTGTAGGTCCAACGTCCATAATAGGTCATAGTATTTCCTTTAAATAATGTGCTGTCCTGAGTTCCGAAATCAGGATCATTGACCAACACCAGTGCGGTTTTCCCTTTCATGTCAATGTCTTTGTAATCATTCCAACCTATTTCGGGTGCAACAATACCAAATCCGCAAAAGACAACTTCAGATGAGTTTAAGGATACTTTTTCTTCAGGTCGCTGTGTATATGCGACATATTGATCACCCAGATGCAGACTTATCTTATTCGGGCCTTCAAGATCAAGTTGCTGAGCCGGATGTCCTGTTATTTCAACCATTGGAACATCCTGAAAATAGGAGCCTCCATTGCCGGGTTGGAGACCGATATTTTTGACCTCTGTTTCAAGAAATGCAAGTGTTTTTGTTTCTCCTATGGTAAATGGCTTACGTCCCTGGAATTCGTCAGATGATAAAGTGGAAATATATCTTCTGAAAGATTCTTCAGAAATCGCAGAATTGGATGATCCTTTATTTTCTTTGCAGGAGATCAGGAAGAATGCAAAACAGGAGACAAGGAAACAGATTTTCATAACCACGTTATTTTGACCGAAGGTAAATATACCTTATGGCTTCTTTGCATCCAATAGATTATTGATTGATGAATTACGATCAGACCATAGAATTTCTCTTCGGCTCACTTCCGATGTATCAGCGGATAGGTGATGCAGCCATAAAAAAAGACCTGACCAATATCAGGTTACTTTGTAGTCTCCTTGAAGAACCTCAGCAAAAATTCTCCTGTATACATGTGGCCGGCACGAATGGTAAAGGAAGCACATCACATATGCTGGCCGCAGTGTTTCAGGCTGCCGGGAAAAAAGTAGGTCTCTATACATCTCCTCACTATGTTGACTTTCGGGAGAGGATCAAAATCAACGGCAAAAAGATAAGTGAGAAAGCCGTCGTCAATTTTGTAAAAAGCTGGAGCGAAAAATGGCAGAAAATACAACCTTCATTTTTTGAAATAACTGTAGCCATGGCCTTCGATTATTTTAGAAATGAAAAAGTGGATATTGCCATCATTGAGACGGGCCTGGGAGGCAGACTTGATTCGACTAATATCATTCATCCTCTCTTGTCCGTCATCACGAACATTGGCTATGACCATATGCAATTACTCGGAAACACATTACCGGAAATAGCCTTTGAAAAAGCAGGCATTATTAAGAAAAATATTCCGGTGATCATCGGGGAATGGCAAAATGAGACTGCAGAAATTTTTAAAAAGAAAGCGGGCAATGAGGACGCTCCTATCCATTTTGCAGCAAAGCATATAGCCCTTGATCATGCTGCCGGCAACTTGTTTAAACACACTTATCATATCAAAATGCGATCAGGCAAATGGATTGGAAAAATAGAATCTGATCTTACAGGTCCTTATCAGCTAAAAAATATTCGAACAGTCCTTGAAGCATTATGGTGCTGGAATAAGTATTATCCTGATCGGAGAATATCAGGGGCACAAATAAAGAACGGATTAAAAGATGTAAAAAAATCCACATCGATGATTGGCCGATGGATGGTTATCCGTGAGAAACCCTTAGTCATAGCTGATGCTGCACATAACATAGACGGAATCAAATCGATATTACCTGATCTATTGAAAATTTCAGCCAACAGGAGACACTTTGTTCTTGGATTCGTTGCCGATAAGGATATCAAAAAAATTCTCTCCTTATTTCCCGCCGATGGTCACTATTATTGGTGTAGTCCCGACATTCCCCGAGGAAAACCTGCACTAGAAACAATGATGACCGGAAGAGATATTGGACTTAGAGGTGATCACTTTGGAAGCGTTAAAAGTGCTTATCATGTGGCGTTAGGCAATGCTTCAAAAAAGGATTTAGTGTTTGTTGGTGGCAGCAGCTATGTAGTTGGAGACTTTCTCGCAGAAATGAATAAAAAATAAAGAATAAAAAATGATGAAGAGAATCAGGAATATAGAATTTTGAATTAAGAATTAAGAAGTAAAATTGAGAATTACGAAATTCAAAGTGCGTAAAGAAATAAATAGAAATAACAGAATACTTATAAATTACTCCTCCTGAATTCTATATTCCAGGTCCATATTACTCCTTCAGAATTCTATATTCAAGATTCTTTTCTCCCTTCTTTATTCTACATTCAGAATTGAATTTAAAATGGGTGGTAGGAGGGTCTCGAACCCACGACCTCTAGAACCACAATCTAGCGCTCTAACCAACTGAGCTACAACCACCATTTGACCATTTCCCAAAACGGATTTTGCGAAAGGGATGGCAAATATAATCCTTTCCTTAGTTCACTGCAGGTGTTTTTTCAATCTTGAATGTTCTGCTGACTGGATTCAATGGAGCGTTTACTAATTGTCCATTGGCATCCATTAGGCTAAGTTTGATCGTATTATCACCTTCAGGCAATCCTTCAATATAATAGGGCTGCCATGTATCGATCATATGTTTTTCACCATTGATGTCGGCTTCAACCTTTAATCCGGTCATATCCGTATTGACCAGATAAAAATCAAGCATTACTTTCTGCCCATCATCACCGGTATAAAGCCCTTTTGGACGGCTATAGAATAACATAGGACCTGCGATAGGATCCATTTTTTCAAAGCTTTTATCCTTCACAGTCACTTTTGCAGCTTTAAACGCTGTAGGTGTTTTAAGGCTTTCGTGATAAGACCTGGATAAAAAAGAAAGAATGTAATGATCACCATCTGTTATATCCTGATCAAAGTTGTCAGTATACTTGGCGACATAAGGCTCACTGTCAATGATAAGATGAATATGCTGACCTTCTTTGCTATTGGCACAGTTTTTCTGGAGTGCATCAGGTGTTTGTTCACCAAGTTTATAGGATGTTCCGCCGATCACAGCCATAAATTTTCCTTTTTTATAGGAAATGGATTTAAGGTTTGCATCAGGAAAGTTCTGCGATGAAGTAAAGGGCGTCAGTGTATATTTGATGGTAGGAGCGGATGCTGCCTCCATTTTGGTTTCTGATTCTTTGGCAGGCTGATTTTTGCAGGCGGAAAGCAGAAGAATTAAAGCCGAAAAGAGCAATATGTTTTTCATTTTACATTGTTTTTTTTGAATTAACCACTTTAAAATTAAGAATGTCTACAACTTTACAATACATAATAATACCTGAAAGGTTTTAATGTCCATTAAAGATCCCGAAAAACCATCTGTCGTATTGTCCCAAATGGGTCCTTTTGAGCAATTGTTCAAAAATCATTACCCATTTGTCTGTACCATCGTCAATAAATATGTCGGGGATAAGTCAAAAGTGGAAGATATAGCACAGGAACTTTTCACTGAATTATGGATAAAACGGGAGCAGATCAGCATTCATACTTCAATTGGAGCCTATCTGAGACGAATGGCCGTGTCAAGAGCTTTGAATTATCTGCGGGATACAAAAAAATATAACTGGGACGATCTGGATACTCTTTCAGAGGCACCAACAGAGGCGGCTTACCAACCTCCTGAAGCAATTCAGTATTTAGAAGAAGAGGAATTGCAGAAATCATTACAGGCTGCCATTGACAAGCTGCCTGAAAAATGCAGGATTATTTTCCTGCTCAGCAGGTATGATGAGTTGACTTACGCAGAAATAGCTCAAAACCTCAATATTTCGAATAAAACTGTAGAAAATCAAATAGGAAAGGCTTTAAAATATCTCCGGCTAGCCTTGGCAGACAGTAGGGGATAAGATTGATAAAAGTGTCTAATACTACGTATGATGGAAGAAACCAATGAGGTTAGAATAGGTAGATTTCTCTCCGGAGCAGCGGGGAGTGATGAAAGATTGGCATTTGAGAACGAGTTAGAATCAAATCCTGGATTAAAAAATGATTTTCTGGCCTATAAACAGGTATGGGAAAATAGCCATTGTGACTCACCATCTGAATGGGACACAAATAAGGCCTGGCAACGATTTTCTGAGACCACACTATCCGAACAGAATGAAATAAGAACAACCAGGAGAATTAATCTAAAATGGGCTATAGCCGCAGTTGTGGTTATTTCTTTAGCATCTTTTCTTATTTCCTGGAGTAATAATAAGGCTGTTTCATATGCTTATAATGAAAGGGACACTAAGCCGTTAGTTTTGTCTGATGGTTCAAAAATATATTTGAATAAAGGTTCATCTGTCGATGTCTTTCCTTTTAAACATAATAAACGTCGTGTAGCTCTCAATGGTGAAGCTTTTTTTGAAGTCGCTCCAGATACCCAGCGCCCATTCACAGTAGAAAGTGGTGGAACGATAACAGAAGTGGTTGGCACGGCCTTTAATATTGCCCAGACAAAGGAGAATACAAGGATTTTCGTTGAGAGAGGAAAGGTGATTTTCAAATCTGCTGAAAAGATCAAAGAAGCATTGGCGCTGGCGGCCGGTGAAGCAGCTCAGTTTGATGAAAACAGGATGCAGCTGATTCCAAATCCTTCTCCGAATATTAATGCCTGGCATACACAACATCTGAGTTTCACTAAAAACATGTCCTTAAATGAGATCATAAGGGATGCTTCGACTTATTTCAATCGCCCTATTTCTCTTGAGAATGTCGCACTCAGAGACTGTCGTATTTCGAATACCCTGATCTACAATAATCCTGAAATAAATGCTGTTCTAAAGCCTTTAGCCAGTTTTGTGAATGGTACCATAAAGATTGATGGTGAAAAATACATCATCGTGGGTGGCAATTGCCCTTAAATGAATATTCACGGTATTTTATTCAGCTATTTTTTTTATTCAATCCTCAGATCAATTCTTCTTAACATCGGAGCTTCTACATTGTATTAGACAAGTAGTTAGGGACATTTTGTTGAATTTGTATAACTGTATTCTGATTACTGTAAATTTGCCCCCTCATTTACGAATATGACTTCAGTTAAAACAGATTTATTGATTATTGGTGCCGGTCCTGTGGGTCTCTTTACAGTGTTTGAAGCCGGTCTGTTAAAGATGAGATGCCACCTGATGGATGTGTTACCTCATGTAGGTGGGCAGTTGACAGAGATTTATCCGAAGAAACCAATTTATGATATTCCGGGATGTCCGATGATTATCGCCATTGATCTTGTGAATAATCTAAAGAAGCAAATTGAGCCATTCAGACCTACATTCACTTTAGGAGAAAGGGCAGAACGGATTGAGCAAAAGAATGATGGTTCCTTTACCATCATAGGACATGCGGGTACAATCATTGAAGCCAAAGTAATTGTCATCGCCGGCGGACTGGGATGTTTTGAACCCAGGAAACCACCTATCCCTGCTATTGAAAAATATGAAGGAAAAGGAGTGGATTATTTTGTAAAACAACCTGAGGATTACAAAGGACAAAGAATAGTGATTGCAGGTGGAGGTGATTCAGCATTAGATTGGACGATCGAATTAGCAGATATCGCTCAATCCGTGACATTGATTCATCGAAGAACAAGTTTCAGAGGTGCTCCCGATTCAGTTGACAAAGTGATGCAATTAGTGAAGGATAAGAAAGTAAATCTGATCACGAATGCAGAAGTTGTTGAACTGGAAGGAAAAATTAATCTCGAAGCGACAATTGTAGAGCATAATGCCGAAAGATTGCGAATTGAAACAGATTGTTTTTTACCTCTTTTTGGCCTCACGCCTAAATTGGGTCCAATAGCAGATTGGGGATTAGCCGTTGATAAGACTGCGATAAATGTTAATCCGTTAGACTACAGTACGAATATAAAAGGTATATATGCCGTAGGAGATATCAATAATTATCCCGGAAAATTAAAGTTAATTCTCTGCGGATTTCATGAAACCACTCTCATGTGCCAATCGGCATTCCAACATATTTATCCAGAACAAAAATTATCCTTCAAGTATACCACAGTGACGGGTATAGAAGGATTTGAGGAAAAAGCAAGTTTGTAAAAAGATGTGGCTACGGGATGCGTGGTAAAAAAAGATGTCCGTAGTTTCAAACTACAGACATCTTTTTTTATCCGCCAGTCTCCTGCCTGAGCTGTTTTATCTGGCTGTCCCAAAGTCTTTTGAGATCGTCAATTTCTTTTTCCCCAGCGAAGTCAGTGATCTCAAGTACAGTTTCTTCTGTGACAGGCGAGAGGTACATTCTGAATTCAAGGTATTCATGCCGGGGAGCGCCTTCCCACTTAAACCGTATACGCTCCTCTTCAATGTCGTCAACAACCTCAGCATTCTCTTCATTTCCGTCCCAGGTAAAGGTGTATACGTCAGAGTTGATATCAACGCCATCACAAAACCACCTCACAAGACATGCAGGTGTGGTCAAAAACTTATAAAGAATGGCTGGAGAGGCTTTAAATATATATTCCAGATCTACGGGTATTCGCTTCATAACTGATTCCTAATATAAAGGGCAAACGCATCGCCTCTTCTTATGCTGAAGGGCGTAAATAAAACAGAATTCCTGAATATAACAAACAATTGAACTTTTTTTCCGCTCAGGACATTAATTCTTTTTTGCGGGCAGACTCGCCTGCATCCGTCTGTTATTATGGTATAATAGACGAAACAGGGTCAAATGAGAGGATTAAAAAAATAAATTAATATTACGGTTAGGTTGGAAAAAACGTACTTTTGCGCCTCTTTTGATAGCAACGGGACAAAAGGGGAATGTTTTTTGTCAGCTATTTTGTCCAAAACTTATATAACGTAAACTTTGCCATGAGGCAGCTTAAGATAACCAAATCCATTACCAACAGGGAAAGTCAGTCCCTGGAGAAATATCTGCAGGAGATCGGCAAAGTTGACCTCCTGACCCCTGAAAAAGAGGTAGATCTGGCCAAAAAAATCAAGCAGGGTGACCAGATTGCCCTTGAAACACTGACTAAGGCCAACCTCAGGTTTGTAGTCTCCGTGGCTAAGCAATACCAAAATCAGGGACTTTCTCTAAGTGACCTGATCAATGAAGGGAACCTGGGTCTTATCAAGGCTGCTCAGCGTTTTGACGAAACAAGAGGATTTAAATTCATCTCTTATGCAGTATGGTGGATCCGACAGTCTATTTTGCAGGCTTTGGCTGAACAATCGCGTATTGTTCGTCTTCCACTCAATAAAGTCGGATCTCTGAATAAGATAAACAGGGCTTTTTCTCAGCTAGAACAGGAATTTGAGCGTGAACCTTCCTCAGAAGAGCTGGCGACAATTCTTGAAATCTCTGCTGATGAAGTCGAAACAACCCTGGGTGTTGCCGCAAGACACGTTTCGATGGATGCACCTTTTGTGGATGGTGAAGACAATTCATTACTGGATGTACTTGAAAATCCAAATACACCCGGGACCGACTCAGGTCTTGAATACCTTGAATCTCTTCGCAGAGAAATAGACAGGTCATTAGGTACATTGACAGATCGCCAGGCTGATGTCATCAAACTATATTTTGGAATTGGTGTAGAGCATCCACTTTCTCTCGAAGATATCGGCGATCGTTTCGGACTTACCCGTGAACGTGTACGTCAGATCAAAGACAAGGCAATCAATAAATTGAGATCTGCCAGCAGAAGTAAATTGCTGAAGCATTACCTTGGTGCTTAGTAAAAAAAAGACATTTCGTTTACGTCAATAAAAATAGAAAAAGGCCATTCGCGAGAATGGCCTTTTTCATCTCATTTATTGTTAATGAATAAACATCTAAGCTTAGCCTCCGCCTCCGCCTCCGCCTTCATTAATGCTTCTCCTCAATTTTATTGAGATATTGAAGATTATCAATATTAAGGACTTTGGCAAGTTTGCCGACCTTCTTGAGATCGATATCCCCAAGGAAGCTAAGCATGGCAAAGTTTTTATCTCCTCCGACGATCATCAGAAGTTCCTGAACGATGTCACCGCTTGATTTCACCAGGAATTGCACATTTTCTCCACTGTCCCTCGCTGTAAGAAGAACCTCATATTCCTTTGAATTAATTGTCTTCAGAGCTTCCTGGTAGAATTGTAATGCATTTACCTCAGTATGCAGGACCCTGAGGCCTTTGATGCTGCGGATGACTTCCTGCACATCAGGCTCCATGTCCTTAATCTCAATTTTAGAAACCATGTTGAACATTTTCGGGCTGATATACACTGCGCTGAATCGGGTGTCGTCGATATACTTATTAAAGTATTTGGTGATTGCATCTTCTTGTGCAAAAGAAGAAAGGGTGGTAGTAAGGATGACGAAAAAAGAAAGAATAATAGATTTCATGATAGAATGAATTGGATTAAAGTGATATGATGTTATTATTTGAACATGTCGGCATATTCGCCGGCTTTCTGTATGTTGATCAGTGCTTCATTTTGTGATTTATTAAGCTTGGAAGAAACGAATGCAAGTGCTTCACGAACTTCCTGATATGCTTTGTACGGATCATCGAATGTCTCTGCCATTTGGGCAGATTGAGCAGTTTGTTGGCTGTACTTCCACACACCAAGGCCTGATATCACAAACAGAAGTGTTGAAGCAGCGATGGCCATCCATCTATAAATGGGGCGTACACTAGCGGTCGATGCATTCAGTGTTTGTTTTAGGTTATAGGCATTAATGTCATCAATGGTAAGAGAACTTGCCTGCCTTCGTGCTTCAGCGAGAAAGGCAAAATAAGCGGTATCAGAGCCCTGCGAGGTTGACATCTCATTCATGAGTTGTGCTTCCTCATGGGTTGATGTTTCTGCATTCCAGTATTTCTCAAGAAGTTTATTGTCCATTTTTTTAGGCTTGATAAAGTCCAAACGTGTTGATTTTACTTAGCATCCGTTGTATGTGTTTCCTGGACCTGAACAGACTTACCTTGACGTCGTCAAGATTGAATCCTGTCATTGTACAGATTTCTTCATAAGTCATCTGCTCTATTTCGCGCAGATGGAATACGGTTCGTTGTTTTTCCGGTAGCTGATCCAGGCAAGCATTCAGTTGGGTCATAAGGTCAGCGGTTTCCATTATTTTATCAGGAATGGGGGCCTGATCACTGACAGAAAACGCTTCATCTATGTTCACTAGATTGTCTTTGACCTTTCGGAGGATATCAAGTGCCCTGTTGCGGGTCAAAACCATCATCCATGCCTCCAGATTCTCTATAGTATCTACTTCCTGACGCTTTTGCCAGAGTTTGTACATGACATCCTGAACGACGTCTTCGGCTGACTCACCATCTTTTACAAAGCGCAGGGCATACCTGTACAGTTTGTCCTTCATCTTATGAAAAATGGCTTCGTATTGCTCAGCATTCATTTCGGTTATATTGACGGTGAAAAGTTGGTTTTGTTACAAAACAGTTTATTATTTGATGAGAAGCACAGCGAATCCATAGCTGGCTTTAGTTTAACCTGTTCTAATATAGGACAGGATCCCAAAGGATAAATTATTAACAATAGATAATCTGATAAATTTCAGATGGCTTTCTGCACTGATTTGCGGATATTTTCAAGATCAATTTGAATACTATCCAAATTACCTGTTAATGAGCTTAGGTCATTTGTTTCTTGTTGGATGAGGGTATCAAATTTTGCAAACTGGCTATCCATCTTTGATTTTATACTTTCGATATAAGCATATAGTTCACGTGTCAATTCTTCCTGAAGGCGCTTTCTACCTTTATCCATTTCGGATTTATATTGTCTTACCACCTTGCTACGTTGAAGTCCAAGTGTGATACCGGCCAATAAAAATCCGATGGTTGTTAAAACGCCACCTGTCACATCGAATACCATTCCATGCGTCACAGCAGCAATAATAATTCCCACTACAGCTATACCACTTCCTGCTGCGACATTTGTTCCTACTCTCGAATCTGTATTGACGAATCCTGTTGCCGTAAAATTTTCAGTTCGGTTTAAAAATTGTCCAAAAGCTTCTCTTAACTCTCTCAGTATATTTTGTCGACGTTGACCTATTTCAGAAAATATTTCATGATCATTGGCCAGGATTGTTTTACTGTTACGCATTTGGAGATCGATAGTATGACCCATGAGTTGTATGCTTTCAGCCAGGTCAAGCACTCTGTCATTAATTTTTTCCTGCATGCCGGATCCGAAATCATTTTGAAGTCTTTTCGTAAAATCTTCAAGCCATGATTTCAACGATTGTGATTTTGAAAAAATGGAACCTATTGATCGTTTAAGCACAGGAAAAAAGGAAAGTGAATCATTCAATTCATCTGCATACTTATTTGAAACACGGTCATAAGCCGCCATCAGGTTTTCAACAAGGATATCAGATTGTTTATTTGATCGGGTAGAATGATCTTCAAGCGCTTTATTTATTTCCTTCCTGAATTGGAGATCTGCATCCAATTGTTGCTGCCTCAGTTGAAGACCATTTTGAAGTTTAGAAAGAATATTAAGTGTTGTTTCGGAGATGCTGATCAGTTTATGTTGTTGTGCTCTGCCTCCGGTCACCTGATCAAGGATGAATGTTCGTAAAGGCTCAAACCCACTTTGCTGTTGAAGCCCTTGTAATTCCTCTTTTGCGGAAACTGCAAAAATGATTGGGTTTTTTATTCCTTTTTTTTGCGCATATTCCTTTACACCATCCATGTTAATCTTTAGGTCAGGTTCATCCATAAGATCTTTTTGTTGCAGCACGAACACTATTTTTTTATGCCATTCTTCATGCATAAAGTTGAAAAAATCCCAGGCCGATTGCCGGTATGGGTTTTTTGATTCAAATACGAAGATGATAAGATCTGATCCCGGAATAAATCGTTCAGTTATTTCCTGGTGATGAGTGATGATCGTATTTGTACCGGGCGTGTCAACTATTGCAATATCCTTTAAAATAGGATTTGGTTTGTATACTCTTTTAAGATATGGACTTATTTCTTCTATTTTATATGTTTCACCGTACATTATTTGCTGAATAGTATCTGTCATCGGTGACGGAGCTACGGCGCACAAATCAGGATCTTCAAGCAGGGCATTGATGAATGAACTTTTACCTGCCTTTACCTCCCCGACGATGACAAACATATATGGTTCTTCTATCCTGTCGCGCAGATCAGCTATTATTCTGCCTGATTCTGTATGCGAGATCCGGTGGGTAAACTGCTGAAGGCGTTGAAGAACTCCTTTCAATTCACTTTTCTGCTCTTGTAATTTGTGATCGATTACCTTAACCATGATTATCTATAAAGTTCGTATGCATATCGCTTCAGGTAGTCATATGTTCCGGGGCCCAGATGACAAAGTACATCCAAGATACTTAGGTTTGGAAGAAGTGAATTTGAAAATCTGTGAACCTGTTCGTACTCCGGAAGAGAGTGTATTGGAAGTGAAGTCTGACCCGCTGGAACGCCTTTTCTCAAATCAATAACAGATGCCGGAAAACTAACTTCATATAATTGTGTTAATACAATATTCCATTCACCCGGAAAAAGTGATATGAACAACTCAATAAATTGCAAATTGAGGTCCCAAAGGAATTGATGGTTATTTTTGAAAATGCTGTCAATGTCACTTTCAATTTCGTTAAAAAAAGCAGTTTTGCCATAGGCAGTTTGTATGCTGTGCATATGGACACGAGACCAGGGTTCATCATAGGATATTTTCACATTAGTGATAGGTAAATCCTGGTTTTTCCCTTTTTGAAGCGGAATTGAAAGCATGAGAGCTTGTTGGGGGCCGAGGATGGCAGTCTTATTTCTCCAGGTTCGTTTTTGATAATGTTCGTGTTTTTCAAGAATAAGCGCACCGTGATGTAACCAATGAGCAAAATATTCGACCGATGGTAAATATTGTAAACCTGCAACATAGCTATTCATTTCCATCATTTGTCCTGCAAATGTAATCCTCATGGCGGAAGATATCAGTTGGAGAAAATATGCAGGTAGGTTCAGGACGTTTCCAGGGCTTGTCAATGAACCAAGCGATCGTGAGGTCAGCATGATAGTCTGCATACCTGCCTGTGCTGAACCTGACATTATCTCAACCCTGGATTCCCTTTTTCATTCGCATAGTACAGATATCAGAGCAGAAATTATTGTGTTGTTTAACAAGAATTCGTTCATGTCTGATGCCGAGATAATTCAGCATCAGATATCATGGGAACATTGTGAAAAGTGGATATCACAGCATGTAAAGGAAGGTTTGAGATTCCTGCCAATATATCTGAATGAATTGCCCGATCCAAAAGGTGGAGTAGGCTGGGCTAGAAAAATGGCAATGGATGAGGCTGCGCGAAGATTGGAACCAGATGGGATCATCGTGTGTCTCGATGCAGATTGTACGGTTGCAGAGAATTACCTGAACGCAATTGTCCAGCATTTTCATGAATTTAAAACACATGATGCTGTTTCTATTTTTTATGAGCATAAGGTCGATCATCTGGACAACACACATAGAGATGCTATAGTTCTATACGAATTGCATTTACGCTATCTGATTAATGCACAGCAATGTTGCGGACATCCTTTTGCACATTCTACCATAGGCTCAGCCATGGCCGTAAGGCGTAAATCCTACCTTGATCAGGGTGGTATGAATACACGCAGAGCCGGTGAAGATTTTTATTTTCTGCAAAAATTTATTGAGATTGGCACACATGGTGAGATCAGAAATACGACTGTATATCCATCAGCGCGTATTTCGTCAAGAGTACCTTTCGGAACAGGGAGAGCTATGCATCAGATTTTAAATGAAGGAGGAAATTGGCTGACCACTGATTTTCAAATATTCCGCCTGATAAAACCAATGTTTCAACTCCTCGATAAATTGCGTGATATCAGTATGACCGAAGAGAAGGCAGAAAATTATCTCAATCTTCAAACGGAATTGAATATCTCTTCGAAAGTGATTGTATATCTTCAACAAATTGATTTCTTAGAAGAATGTCGTTCGATAGCTGAACATACAGCAAGTTATTCCACATTCAGACGAAGGTTTTTCAGATATTTCAATTCTTTTCGCATGATCAAATACATGCATTACATGAGTGATCACCATTATCCGGATATTCCAGTGTTGGAAGCAGTAGATAAACTAGCCAAAGAAATGAAATTGAATGTAGGATCATCTCTTCATGCAGACATGTACCTGAAACTATTCAGACATCATGATCGCCAGAGGAGATAAGCATCGAAAGTTCTTTACTTCATTGAAAGAGCTGATCTTCCTACCGGAAAATTTCTGTTTGTGCAAAATGGAAAGATGCTTCAATTAATGCGTTTTCATCGGAATCAGAACCGTGGATAGCATTTTCGCCTATGTTTTTTGCAAACAAAGCCCGGATTGTTCCGGCAGCAGCTTTTGAAGGATCTGTGGAGCCAATGAGCAGCCTGAAATCTTCAACTGCATTGTCCTTTCTTAAGACCGCAGCCACAATTGGCCCTGAAGACATGAAGTCCACCAATTCGCTAAAAAAGCCTCTTTCTCTGTGAATCGCATAGAATTCACCGGCTTTTTCAGGGGACAACTTGGTATATTTCAATGCTATTATTTCAAAGCCGGCTTTATTGATCTGGGCAAGAATAGCTCCTATATGGCCTGCTGCTACTGCATCCGGCTTAATCATGGTAAAAGTGATATTTCCTGTCATGGTGCTTAAATAAAGTATTGTTTTTACTCCAAATGGGGCGCAAATCCAGGCAGGGTCTCAGTTTGAATTAACCAGCCCCGATCAGCGGGGCGCAAATCTAATAAATTGACTTTAAAGGCGGGTATTATTAAGGAATTAGTAAAACGTCATTCTTTTTGCTCTTCCAGATCAGAATAAATCTAGCATCATCTGATTGTAATCACACACTAATTAATTTTATTTACTTTTAAACTGTCCGATGTATTGGACAAACTCCATTTGTGGTGCAGGCTGCAAGAGTAGCTTCAACTATTTAGATCTATAATCACCCGAAATTGAAATCGATTGCCTTAAATCTCATTGCTGCATTCATGCTCCTGTCTTCTTTCAGCCATGCTCAAATCAATGACTGCTCTGAAGCCCAAGTCGTGTGTAACGATTCTGATCTCGCATTTAACCCTATAGGCCCCGGAGAGAACGATTTCGCTAATCCTAATAATCACGCTGGATGTATTACTGCTCTTGAACAAAACTCTGCCTGGTATTATTTTCAAATAGACCCCACAGCGCCTCCAGATTTAGTTTTAGGATTTATTATTAATCCCTTTGGCGGCTATGGTGAAGATTATGACTGGGCTTTGTTTGGTCCTAACGTATCATGTGGCAATCTTGGATTTCCTATTCGTTGCTCTTCTTCAAGTTTCATGTGCGGTTTCTGTCCTCAGACCGGTATGGGTATGGGGGCTACTGATTTTACGGAAGGCCCGGGTACAGGAGATGGTTTTGTGGCCACACTTGTAGTCCAACCCGGGCAGGGCTTTTATTTGTTGATTGACAATTGGCAGGGCACTAATAATGGATTCCAGTTGAAGTGGTCAGGTACTGCTGCACCATATCTCAACTGTGCTGCCACGCCTCCTTGTTCACTGGGTGCGCGTGCCGGAGCTGATTTTGCGGCTTGCGAAGGAGATGAAAATGTTCAGATGAACGGAAGTGCTTATGGTGGCCATGGCAATGAAACTTATTCCTGGTCCGGCACGAATGGCGGCACCGCTTTTCTTTCTGACCCGAATGCCGAAGACCCGATCGCCAGCTTGCCTCCTGGCTTCAGCGGTGCCATCATCTATACGCTGACCGTCACAGAAGATACCTGTATGGGAACAGATGATGTCGAGCTTACAGTGAATCCATTACCGGATTTAGAAATCAACCAGATCGGGCCGTTTTGTGCCAACAATCCAATTCAGACACTTACAGCAGTTCCCGGAGGGGGCACATGGGGCGGCGCCGCAACAGGCAATACGTTTAATCCCACGACCAATGGACCCGGAATTCATACCGTCACTGACTCTTATACCGACATAAATGGTTGCACGACTACAGAATCGATCGATATTGAAGTGTACGAACTACCAGATATATCCATTGATCCTGATCCGGCTGTGTTTTGTGACAATGAAGCACCTGTACAACTAACAGCAACAGGCACTGGTGGAGCTGGAGGTTATACTTATATGTGGACTACTCCCGAAACTGTGGACGGGAATACATTTGATGCATATTTTTCCGGTCCGCATACCGTCGTGGTGACGGATGATAATGGTTGTACAAATTCAACGGCTTTAGCAGTAACCTTCAATGCAAATCCTGATGTGCAGATTGTAGATCCCGGACCGATATGTGGAAATTTAAATGTATTTACGCTCACTGCAAGTCCCCCGGGGGGGACATTTCTTGGAAGCTATGTTTCTGCCGGCGGCATGTTACATCCACAAAATATACCCCCCGGAACGTATCAGATGACATACGATTTGGTCGATGGACACAATTGTGAAGGGATGGATTTTCAAAACATCACTATTCTGCCGGCACCAAATACTTCTGCTACTAACAATGGTCCGCTGTGTGAAGGAGATACGATACGATTGACGGGAATATCCGATACAACAGGAGCATCAGTTACGTATTCATGGACAGGGCCAAATGGATATGTATCCAATCAACAAAACCCTACGAATGCAACCCTTGGTGGTGTATATGCATTCCATGCCTCACTTGGAGTCTGCTCATCAGCCAATGATTCTACGATTGTGTCGATCAGCCCAAGACCTGATGCTACAGCACAAAATGATGGACCTTATTGTGGTGTGCAAACGAATCAATTGCATGGCAACACAACGTCAACGGATACAAGTATTATTTTTCATTGGACAGGGCCAAATGGATTTCAATCGTTTTTGCAAAATCCTTCAGATACTCTTGACCCTGGTATCTATTCTTTAGTGGTGGATGTGAATGGTTGTCATTCTTTACCTGCTACAACATCAGTCACCATAAATCCATTCCCTCAACCTGTGATTGCAGGCCAACATGTTTTTTGTACAGGCTTCGCTGCTACGCTTGATGCAGGTGCAGGATACTCGACCTATCTGTGGAATTATGGGAGTCAGAATCAAACATTAAATGTAACTTCTTCCGGTACGTATGTCGTGACCGTCACTGATGCCAATGGATGTACAGGTATAGCATCATCTGATGTCACGGAACTTGCTTCTCTGTCTCCACTCATCACCGGTACATTAGAATTTTGTGAGGGCTCGGGCACTATTCTTGATGCAGGACCTGGCTACACAAGTTATTTATGGTCCACCGGTGCAACAAGTCAAACGATAGCAGTGATAGATGGAAATAATTATGGTGTGATGGTGACTGATGCTGATGGATGTAGTGGATCAACCAATGTCAACACCGTATTACATCCTCTTCCGAATGTCATGATCGGAGGTTCCACTACATATTGCATCGGTGGTTCTACAATACTCGATGCAGGAAGTGGTTATGCAAGTTATTTGTGGAGTGATAGTTCTACAGGTCAAACGATCACTGTATCTACTCCTGGAAATTATTCGGTAGCAGTGATTGATCCTTTTGGCTGTGCAGGATCTGCATCAGCGATGATCGATGTGAGTACATCTTTGCATCCTGTCATCGCCGGCAATCAGGCATTCTGCGAGAATGGAAATACAACGCTCAATGCAGGTTCTGGATTTGCATCATACTTATGGTCTGATGGATCGACGAATCAAAATTTGTTTGTCAATGTTGCCGGCGACTATAGTGTAACGGTTTCTAATGGGCCGGGCTGCTCTGGAGCGGATACGGTTTCTATCATTGAAGTGCTTCCACCTTCAGCTCAGTTACAAAGCACAGCTACACTTTGTAATACACAGGCTGGTGGTTCTGTCATCAATTTGTATGATCTGGTTTTTTCAGGCGATATGAATGGGAGTTGGCAGGATTTAGATAATTCCGGAGCAGCAGGATTATTTAATCATCTTGACTTTAAAAATATTACGGCGGGAGATTATCGTTTTTTATACACGACCAATTCGGCCATTGCTCCATGTCCTGAAGCAACTTACCTGGTGGTCGTCACGATCATTGATTGTACGTGTCCTGATGTTTTCTTTTTCAATGCATCAGCGTTGTGCAATGCAGGTGATGTCCTTGATCTGACCTCTATAGAAAACACCGCTGAAAATGGTACATGGTCATTGATTCAAGCTCCGGCCGGAATTAAACCCGGCACGTTGAACGGAACTGTCTTTGATGCGACAGCAGGTGATCCGGGTGCATATATTTTTCAATTTAGTTTGCTTAGCCCACCACCGCCTGGTTGTGCAGTAGATTACCAGGTCAGTGTCAATGTTGATCCAATCGTTGATGCAGGAGTCGCATTGCAGCCTGCAGCTTATTGTTTTAATGAAAATGTATTGGTCAATCTCACGGATCTGATCAATGGTGAAGATGCGAATGGTAGCTGGACAGAAACTTCAGCAACATCATCACAGGGCAATGCATTTAATTCTGCAAATGGAACATTTAATACGAAAAATCAAATACCCGGTAATTACACATTTCAATATAAATTAGTTTCTCCCGGTGCTTGTCCTGATGATGAATCAGAAGTGTCGGTTGTGGTCAATCCATTGCCTGTCGTGATGATCGCTAATGTCGGACAACTAGATTGTAGTCATCCTTCACGAAGCATGGATGCAAGCGGATCATCCTCAGGTCCTGCATATAATATTCAATGGACTGGTCCTGGAATTGTGTTGGATGGAAATGAAAACACATTACACCCTTCCGTTGATCAGGCCGGTATTTATCAGTTGATCATTTCGAATACATTGACAGGATGTACCAATTCTTCCTCTGTCACTGTGATTGGAAACACTGATAAACCAACCGGTGCAAAGCTCAACATTAAAGGACCTTCATGTTTCAGAGATCAGGATGCATTCATTCACATCGATCAGGTGACAGGAGGAGTAGCACCATATCAATACAGTTTGAATAATGGTGCCTCAGGTAGTCTCAATGCTTTTGATCATTTATCAGCCGGAGATTATTCTATCGCAATTGAAGATGTCAATGGTTGTCGTTGGGATACGTTGATCACCATAGTGGCACCTTCGGAGATTTCCATTGATCTGGGTCCTGACATTGAAATCGTACTCGGTGAAGATGCTGTCCTACAGGCGTCAATCAATCTTCCTGCTAATCTTATTGATACCTTGATCTGGACTCCGGATCAACTCATCAATTGCTTTGATCAGGCTTGTCTCGAAGGCACCGTCCATACATTCAATACGGTCACATTGAATTCTACTCTTGTGGCGTTAAGCGGTTGTCAGGTTTCCGATGAGGTGACGATCAGTGTTATAAAGATTCGCAAGATTTATATTCCCACGGTGTTTTCTCCCAATGGTGACGGCATCAATGATATCTTCTACATCGGTGGCGATGAAGGTCAAATCGTAAGGATCAAAAAATTCCTGATTTTCAATCGCTGGGGAAATTTACTACATGAAAAAATAGATTTCCAACCCAATGATCAGGCAAGTGGATGGGATGGTCACTTCAATAATGAGTTGATGAATCCCGGTGTTTTCGTTTATGTCGCTGAAGTGGAATACATTGATGGAGTGACGGAGGTGTTAACGGGAGATGTGACGTTGATGAAGTAGGGGAGTGGATGTATGTTCTCGACAATTTCTTGTCCTTTTAAACTTCGAAAATCATCTCACTAATGTCACATCACCTTTAATTGTCTTTTCAGTTCCATCTGCTAACAATAATTTAAAATAGCAAACAAAAGTGGCAGCCTGCATCTGCTGATGATGGAAACTGCCATCCCACCCCAATTCAGGAGTATTTGGGCTGATATTTTTAGCATGATAAATATGCTCGCCCCAGCGATCAAAAATATTTATTTCAAGTATCGATTCCACACCATTATTGCTGTATAAAGTAAAAAAATCATTGAAGCCATCTCCGTTCGGTGAAAAAGTATTTGGAATATAAATCTTTGGCGAGGGGAATACAGTGATATTCAATTCCGCGGTATCCACACAGCCATTGACATGGACAACGATTAGTTGAAGGGATTGATTTTCGTGCGCCATAACCATTGTTGTCAGACAAGTATCACAGGACAGGATTCCTACTGGGCTCCATTGTACTGAACTCAAATCTCCAACCGGCACATTTACCGTCGCCTGGATGAAACCGGTTTGATCTTCATGCAGTTGGATGTTCTCAGGTAAAGTTAATTCGAGATGAATACCCGGATGAATCGTAAAGAATGTATCCAATGCACACCCGAATGCATCCGTGATATAAAGGTTGTACCCTCCTGATTCAAGGCTGTCAAAATGCCCGGTAGAATTATCCATAAGACTATTAAGGGAATATGAATATGGAGGGATACCACCTGAAATATCTGTTACCTCAATCATGCCATTGTTTTCACCTTCGCAATTTTCATCTGCTACAGTTACAACAATATCTCCTAAAGCATTTTGATCAATAAATACTTCAGCGGAATCAATCGAGGTGCAACCTGTGATGGAATTGGTCAATTGCAAATAATAAATACCGACAGTGTCTACCAGGACAAACGTTTGGGTGGAAATAACCTGACCGATGACATTCGTCCAGGCAAACTGAAGATGATCACCTGTACTTCCGGAGCCATCGATCATGACTTCTGCATGGTGACAATCGATCAACTGATCAATACCCGCATTTGCTATAGGAGCATCATGGATCAGATCAACAAAAACACTATCTGTGAACCTACATTGCTTGACAAAATCAATGCTCAGATAATACCACCCTGAATCATGGACTGTACAAACTAATGAATCAGAAGAAAATAAATGGGGCCCGGTCCATTGGTACGCCCCTGATTCAGAAGATACACCGTTCAATGTCGCCATCGTGTTGATACAATTCAATAAACTCCCTGTACCTGCATCAATTGTCTGAGGACAAGATGAACATGCTGCAGGTGGATCTACTATGATCGAAGTCAGGCATGTAGGAAAATTGGCATCCTGGAGATCAAAATTTTTGGTACCTCCATTTATTAGGTAAGGACCGCAAAGTTTCGGAGTTCCATATGTGCCATCAAGTGTGCCATCTGTAGACTGCCACAACATACCTGCATTAAAACCAGTGACAAGAACATTGAACGTAAATGTGTCATCGGTGGAATCATTACCCGTTCCATGGTCGTCACATTGTATATTACTGACGATCGCATTGATACTTTGAAAAGTGATCATCTGACTTTCCAGGTCGCAACAGGTGGAACTGCAATCAATGTCCTTGACGTTGCTTCCGAAAATTGGTTCCATTGCTCCAGTAAATGCATTATAATTATAAGCATACACGGTAAACTGACCGCTCGTGTCTGAAGTGAAAGTACTTGATGCAGCATTGGCCACCTGCAAAATAGTGCCATTTGCATCCGTAATAAAAATCACTTGCTCATTTTCAACCCCGGGGGTAAATCCTGAAGAAGAAATTTGCGCCACTTCTCCGGGACAAAGCACAGTCGGCGTCACATTCAAAACACCAGCATCTGAACCAAGAACTGTAATGGTTGTACACAAGGGCATTGGAGGATCTGATATCGTCACACATGGATCATTGGAAACATCAACGCATAACTGATACGTACCAGGATTTGTCCACAGGATTTTAAAACTATCTGTTGTCGTTTGTGCTAACAGAGCTCCATCGAGAAACCAATGATAAAAACGAGCGCCATCCGGATGTTCTACTGTATACGTTTCCGAATTCCCTGCACAGGGATTGATATTACCACTCACCGGCAAAGTCCATGGGGCGATATGTTCCTGACCACAAATGCCTACGATATCGATGGTCACCGTACAATATGAGCCCAGGCAACCGTCGACCATAAAATAATATACTGCTCCGATATTCAATCCGGTCAGGTTTAATATTTTATCATTTGTATTACAATCATTCACATCAGCATTGCAGGCCACCACATGATTAAAATTGCAATTGGTGTAAATCGCAAGTTGAAAACCAATGGCGCCTCCTGACTGGTGACAATTAGTAGAATGAACCCGCAACGTAAGGTTTGTACACCAGGCCGTGAAGGCAAACCATGTGGGATTGTTGGTTTGTGTCATGTTTGCACCGGGGCAAATGGGTGATGGACCATCAGCAGGATGCTGAAAGGAAGTCATCGAAAAGGTATAGCCATCCAGTTCATCAATCGTACATAATACAGGAGCTGTGTCACATCCACATTCCGGTTGAGTGCCATTGGTGCATTGTGCCTTAAGCAAGTGGTTTGAACAAATAAAAAATAGGAACAGGCAGTAGGCGGGTCGAAGCGATAGACTGTGTATACCTTTCAAAGTTTGTTGGTCGTAAAGTCCTGTAATTAATAAGTGAGGGAAAGCCAATCAAGATAATCAAAATTAAAGAATGTACCTGCCAATTTCATAAGCCAAGGATACTGGTTAGAAATGCTGCTTAATCGTTTGACCTGGGTAGGGCATTATCTGTACAAGAGGAAATAGGCCTCATTTTGTAACCATAGACGGCCACAAAACATTTTTGCCCCTTCAAATTTTTCTCCGAATATCTACTATCCGGGGTTACGAAGCACACAGGGAGAGAGAAATTCCGGAAGGAAATTTGAAAGGGCAAAAGCAAGGAAATTCGAAAGGGTGAAAAGGAAATATCGTATTTAATAAATCGAAAATCCAAAATTTATTTAATTACATAAGGCATTTTCTTGCTTGCCGACCTCATCAGGCCATCCACTAATCTGGCAGGGCTACTTCCTAAACTTCCGGAAAATTTATGATCATAGTTGAATATGAGTTTTTTGTTGGGACAATCATTAATACCTAATGTTACATGTACTTCATTTGTCGAACCGGAGGCGCCAAACAGTATTCCAATAGCAACTGCTGCACCTTCTGACATAGGCTTTGATAAAGAGTAATTTGACGTGATGATACCATCAACACCTAATACATCACAAATCTCAGATGTAGTTAAAGGAGTATCCGGGTACATCGCCTTCATTAATTTAGCATTTGTGGTTTCTATTTCCTGAATTTCCGGGCTGATCTTACCCTGCATTTTTCGTTTTAGCATCCAGGAATACATCTCTTCTTGAAAATTGACAGATTCCGTTTTCTGTTGCTCTTTCAAAGATTCAGCATCAATTTTCTTTGAGGCTGCAATCGAAACTTTTGGTGGAATGATGGCAATTAATTTTTCCTTTTTTGCTAACTTATAAGCATCCGGGCTATAAAATATTTTAGCACAGGAAGGAAGCAGAATAACAGACAAGACACACAAGGTCAGTAGTTTGAGGAGTTTCATTTGATCCAAATTTAAAATGGTTAGAATTGAGGGAGCTGGTATGTAGGACTTTTTTAAAAGTTGCCTTATGTTATCAGCTCAACGTTTTTATATTAAGGCGAAAATAGCGAAAATCTTGCATTACTCATCGAACATGTATACGTCCTTCCATTTAACAGCAAGCGGGCGGCATTGCTTTTTACTACGAATCAGTATAGTATGGTTGATTCTTTACAATATGGAATGACGAAGATGATCATCACATATGGAATGATCATCATCTAGGGGATGACGAAGCTTCGGTATCCTGGATATATACTTGATGAAGTTTTTTTCTTGGCAGAAAATCCATGTGGATGTGAGGGTGTTAATAAGATTGTGGAAAAAAAGGAGGGGATTATAGGGTATGAATTGGAGACTGGAGACATTACCTAGAAGAAGTCTGAAAAGGATTTCGACGAAATCAGATTCTTTCCTTAATCACCAGTTAAAACTTTTCCAAATGGCTTTTTCGAAACAGTACCTATATGACCCCACCGACATGATTACTGCCGGTTATGCTCATGCTTTTGGCCATGCAGCTAGAATACTCATCATCAAACAATTGATCCACCTTGGACCTAATGCTGTAAAGGTAATTGCCAGGGATCATCCCATCCACAATGAGTCCGTGTCCGACCACCTAAAAGTGTTAAGGCACTTTGATTTGGTAGAATGGAATGAAAATTATCCCTATACCATTTATTCAGCCAATATTGAGGAGTTAAAGAAGGCATGTTCTTATTTGTCGGAGTATATAGAAATAATAAAATCGAAGTGTTAGAGTGAAGATCATAAGGTTAAAAAGGATTTCGACGAAATCAGGAAGGAGGATTTGGAACCTTTCGCTTGTCTATTGTCCCCACTAACTTTGCATGGAAGAAATATGTATTCGATCCCATATCAATATCATATTGCTTCTTCCACAAAATACATCTCCACTTCTCCTTTTCCCTTCACATTGATATGCCCGCGTGGTGTACATGAAAATTTATCCTTTGCATACGCGTATGTTGTGTTGCTGATATTCACCATCCCTGCCTGACCTGCACTTTCGATACGGCTGGCTGTATTGACAGTATCGCCCCAGATGTCGTATTGAAATTTCTTTACTCCCACAATGCCTGCTACAACCGGACCGGTATGAATGCCCAAACGGATTTCAAAAAATGTCTGACCGGCAGCTATTTTAAGTTCCTTATGCTCTTTCATAAATTGTTGCATCGCCAGACCTGCTTTGACCACATCCACAGCATGTGTTGTATTCGGTGTGGGCAGTCCACCAGCTGCCATATAGGAATCACCGATCGTCTTGATCTTTTCGATTCCATGTTCCTGGATAATCCGGTCAAAAGCAGAAAAACAGGAATTGATTTCATTGACCAATTCACCAGGACCCATTGTAGACGCTATTTCAGTAAAACCAATAATGTCCGTAAACAATACGGTGACCATGTCAATGAGCCTGGCTTCAGCCGAACCTTTCGCTTTTAATTCTTCGGCGACTTCTGATGGCAGGATGTTAAGTAATAATTCATCACTCAGTTTTTTCCCTTGCTTAATCTTATTTCGTTGCGTCAGAAATATGCCTGCAAAAAGTAAGACTACAGCAAAACCGCTCATAAATCCATTACGCACCAGTTTTTGTCTTTGTAATTGTTTCTGGGCCACCAGGTCTTTCTTGTCCTGCTCGGCTTTCGCCAGTGTTTCTTTTTTGTCAAAATCATATTGCATCTGTGTCTCCACCAGCTTTTTGGTATTTGCCTGATTGGTGATTGAGTCCCTCGTCGCTACAAACAGTTTATAATGCTCCAGGGCCTGCTTGTAATTTCCATTCATACTATCCACGTGAGCAAATGTTTCATAACCATTCTGCACAACTTCCAGATTTCCAATTTCTTTGGAGATAGAAATAGCTTTGGTGAGAAGAGTAGACGCATCTGTCAACTTTTTGGTCTCAATTAACGAACCTGACATAGAAATATAAGTTTCAGCAATGCCCTCCTGATCGTCAATCTCCTGTTGGAGTTTCAAAACCTCTTTAAGGGTCTTCATGGCTTCTGCATGCTTGCCTTGTTTTTTATACACTTCAGCGATATTGAAATAAGAATTGGCCATGCCAAATTTGTCACCGGTTTTTTCTTTGATTTTCAGCGAAGCCTGATAATTGTCCAAAGCTTCCGCATATTTTCCACTATCAAAATAAACCAGGCCAATGTTATTGAATCCACCTGCTATGCCCCTGTCCAGACTGAGTTTTTGATTGATCGCCAGAGCTGCCTGGAAGTTTTCCAGAGCCCTTGCATTATCCTTGAGAGACTGATATACACCTCCCAGGTAATTATAGGCGTATGCAATACCTTTTTCATTTTTGATGGCTTCATCGATACGTAAGGAAATCAGGAAATATTTAAGGGCTTCCGGATAATTGGCTTTAAGACGGTAAACTTCTCCCAGGTTGGCATTAGATGCCGCAAGGCCAAAACTATCCTTCAATGCCGTCCGCATTTGTATAGCTTTCAGTTGATAATCGATGGCGGCTGAATAATTCCCCTCAATTTTACTGATTGAGCCCAATATACCATATGCATCTCCGAGTCCCATTTTAAAATCAATCTTTTTAGCCAGGGCCACTACCTGGTTAGCATAATACAGACCACTGTCCACATTGCTCCTGCTATGCAAGATCGCCAGCCGTGTAAGAGTGTAAATGATGAAGGTATCACGCATCGTCGTATCCGATATACCTGCAGATTTCTTTTCATCCTGCATTCGATGCAGATCCTGGCGTAATGAATCAATGATATGTTGTTGGGCAAAGATGTTCGGATGAAATGTGAGGAGACAAAACATCGCAAGTAAGGAGAATTTCATAAATGGGTAGGTTATGCAGTTCAAAACATCTAAAGGTCAATAATCAGAAGGGATTTTGATATCACATTTTCATGTGATCCCTTCTCATATCCATAGGCTACATTTCACCCGCTTCACCTCAACAATCAATCATGAGTTCCTAAGCCATCATGTTAAATCTTAAATCTTAATTCCAAAATTCAAAAAAAAGGCCATCCTCGCGGACAGCCTTTTCAAAAGCATCAACAACGCTTATTTTAACTTCAGATTATATCCCAGTTGTGCATAAACCGGCACTATCGGAGTAGTCTTGAAATCCTGCGTTAGCATCTTGCCTGCCTTCATGTATACATCATTATTTCCAAAGGAAAACCCTGCCTGAACACCATAGTAAAAGTTCCCTCCTGTAGTAGGTCCATACCAACCATCGACTGCGCCAGGATACTGTTCATGATATACATTGCTATGTTTGAAGTGTGTGATGATGGCCTTATCAAATCCAACTTCACCGGCTATAAACCAATTCTTTCGATAATAACCAATCACACCGGTCAGATCACTTCCGAAATCCACCAGCCGTACATAGTCATTCCTGTTTCGGCGGATCACGCCAAGTAATCTTGTACTGAATTGAAAATTGTGAAACTCAACCCATCTCACCTGCACGCCCACTTTGATCTTCATGTCATCAAAGATTTTATCGCCAGATGCAAAGGAATATTCCAAATTCGCGGTCATCGGAAATAATTTGTTTTTGATCTGGTATCCATAGCCCACTCCGAAAACAGTTCCGTATTCAATGGCCGCATTCACATTAAGGATATGTTTGTCACTACTGTCAAAGCTTCCCCAGTTGATAGTTTGCGCCTTGATGGCATTCATCATCAGCATGAGCGCTAAGATGAACATCGATATTTTAATATTTTTCATTGTTGATTTAGTTTAGATTTTGAAAGAATTGTTGATTTGGATTTTGGACATTCATCCATGGTCCATTGTCTTTGATCTTTGGTAGTGAGCCTGGAATCTTTAAAGTGAATTAAAATAACTTAAGACCTTTGGCATAGTAATATTCCTCCAGGCTTCGTCATCAGACACAATCCCATCATGTCCTACACCTGCTACTTTGATGAGATCGACCTGGTGAAACACAGAAGATATGCGTGCGGCCCATTCATCCGGATAAGCATGATTGTTTCCACTGTAGAAGAAAAGCACCGGCACATTAAAGGAGGTGATGCCTTGTGAGAAATCAGGTTTATACTGATCACCGATATCAAGCATAGCTGTGTTGATGACAGCGCCGCTTCTCCAGAAACTTCCCGGCTTTCTATTGTCTTCACCGGTGACTGGATTGTAACTTGCCTGTATTGACAATTTATAATCAAGAATTTCATGCTGATCTTCTTTGCCGGTGATAAACTGATCAGGATAAGTGGCATCATTACTCCATTCACTCCACAGACTAGGTGATAAGGATGTAGTTATATATTCCTTGATGTCACTGAACACCAATCCTCCTGGTTCACAAACTACGAGGCCTTGTATTGCATTTGGATACCTGCCAATATAACCTGTCGCTAAAATGGCACCCCAGGAATGGCCCAGGAGAAATACTTTCTGATCTGCATGTGTCCTATAATGTGTGATCACACCGCTCAATTCATCATACATCAAATCCAGTGCACCAATTCCAAGATTCGTGTACGACTTTTTTGGAAATCGTTGCGAAAGACCGGAACCACGCTGGTCATAAAATACGACGCGGTATCCTTCAGCCGCAAGATCCTTGCAGTTGAGCATATACCGGTAATCTGCACCCGGACCACCATGAAGGCATACAATGATGGTGCTGTCAGGATGACCGAATGCCTCGGCGTGAAGCATCGCACCATTTACAATAATGGAAGGAAGAGACGGATCTTCATCCACTGTTCTTGGAACCAGTTTTCCCGGTTCTGTCATCAATTGCTCCTTCGCACATGAGGCGAAAAGCAAAGCAGCAAAAGCTGCAGTCAAAATTTTTGTTATGAAATTCATATAAGCGTTGTTTAAAAAGTGAGCCGCAAAGATTGGGTCACGATTCTCCGCCGGCGCTTCATCGGATAAGGTGATACCGATGTAGAGAGGAATTCTAAAATATTGATATTCAAATGTTTGGAAGCGATAATACAGTTTCCCTGGAAG
>JBATMM010000192.1:0-13567 GCA_049289835.1 Saprospiraceae bacterium
TTTTTCAGATACTCAGGATAAAAATCAATTACGCCATCTACAACAGCATCCAATGCAGGTCCGGATATTTGTTTCATATCTACAAACCATTGCAATGAAAGTCTCGGCTCAACGACAACACGAGTCCGCTCAGATCGTCCCACATTATGAATCAAATCTTCGGTACTAATGATATGCCCTGCAACAGTCAGAGCTTTAAACATTTCAAGACGAGCTTTATCCCTGTCAAGACCTACATAAAGTATAGCAGCAGGACTCATCGAACCATCAGGATTCAGTACATCAATCACGTCAAGATTATGTCTCAAACCGATTTCATAATCGTTGACATCATGCGCTGGAGTTACTTTCAACGCTCCCGTTCCAAATTCCCTGTCTACATACGTATCAGCTATGATTGGAACCTTTCGATTGATCAACGGTACGATAGCTCTTTTCCCATGCAGATGTTTGTACCGGCCATCATCGGGATGAACAGCTATCGCTGTATCACCAAGAATAGTTTCAGGTCTTGTAGTTGCTATTGTGATCCATTCATCACTTCCTTCAATCTGATACTGAACTTTGTAAAGTGTTGTCTTCTCTTCTTCATATAGCACCTCTTCATTCGACAATACGGTTTGAGCTGAAGGGTCCCAATTGACCATCCGTTTGCCCCTATATAATTTCCCTTTATTAAAAAGATCTATGAAAACATCAATCACCGCTTCCGAACGTATTTCATCCATCGTAAAAGCCGTCCTGTCCCAATCACAAGAAGCACCTAACTTCTTGAGTTGATGCAATATAATACCGCCATATTTTTCTTTCCATTCCCATGCATATTTGAGAAATTCTTCACGAGTGAGATCGGATTTCTTAATCCCTTTTTCACGAAGCAGATTGACCACTTTGGCTTCAGTGGCAATGGAGGCGTGATCCGTCCCTGGCACCCAACAAGCATTTTTACCTTCTTGTCTTGCCCTGCGAATCAATGTATCCTGGATTGTATTATTCAGAATATGGCCCATATGCAATTGACCGGTCACATTCGGAGGAGGAATCACAATACTGTACGCCTCGCGGTCATCAGGCTCAGAGTGAAAATAACGGCACAGCATCCAGTGTTCATACCACTTGTCCTCAATATCTCCGGGACTATATCGTTTTGATAATTCTTCCATATGCGCAAAGATAATCCTTTACCCCCCGCCCCCTGAAAGGGTGAGTTGTTTTGATTTTTTATAACTTAGATAATTCAAAATCAGCAACTCCCCCTGGTTGCTGAGCTGTAGCAATAGGTTGAGTACTCTGGAGGTCGAAGCATCAGGGGGCGGGGGGTAAAGTAAACGGGCTTCTGGGCACCCAATCCAGATTCGGCTTGAAAAACGAATACACCTTCGGAATGAGCCAATTGAAGGATCTTTTTGGCGAACGCATGTATGCCCACATCGGAACACCTTCCGCACCTACAGAGCTTTTGATCTCCGTCGCCGTGCGCGACAATTGAAGTTGCATGAATCCATGCGTGGCCGCATAATCAATCATGGCAAGCAACATATTAAGGTAAAGCTTATGCTTATGGTTTACTTCCGGATCATATCCAAGAAAATGAGCATCCAGGATATCTCCATCTTCAAAAACTGTAAAAAATGATATTAATTCTTCTTTATCCCTGTAAATCCAGAGATGAAACTTATCACCAAGCTTACGTTTTAAAGAAGTAAAATATCCAACGGGAAGAATAAATAGATTGAATCCTACATCATCCACTACTTTCAGATAAAGATCGTGCAGCTCATTTTCCTTAGCTTCAATCTCATCAGCATTCAATTCAACACGGCTAAGTCCTTGTGCAGATGAAAGTGCTTTTTTAGCCCTTACCCGGTATTTGGATTTTAGTGCATCAAGATATCCATCCAGATTTTTCCAATCCTTATGTACATCCAATATCATACTTGGCTGTGTATCGATCAAATGATATTTTCGACAATGTGGTGAATCAGGAATGTCTTTAAAAATATCTTCATAAAAATCCTTGACAAACACTAAGCCGATGTGCCTGAACTGCTTTAGGCTTAGCATCCATTCAATCGTCTCCATCATCAGGATCGTCCTCAATTTCTTTGGCACTTCTCCTTTAAAACAAAACCCATAATCGCCAGTGACCAATGTATTGCCAAGGCAAAGAACTTTTAAATTGATCATCGAAGCCATTCTGTATTTGATATGGCTCATCAATTTTCCGTTCACCTGATTTTTAAGGCTGTCTCCCGGATTAAAGTCCTCTATTTGAAAACACAACATTCCCATAAGGCCTTCACTTCCCTCCAACCGTACATAATAAAATTTCATCCCTTCAGGGGGCGCAGCAGCCAATGCAGATTGATAGGCTTTGCTGAGGAATATACTCGTCCCGACTACCTCTGGAAAGAGCGGATCAGCCCAGGATTCAAACAGAATAGCACGATAGTCCCGGCCATCAATATTGAATGTTGTCTTTATTTGCGAAGAAGGAGCTAAAACCGTGGTGTGCATTATTGGTTCAATAACAACTGGATCTTTGATTTGTTAACTCAGGAGGGCATCCCTTAATCTGGCATCGAAAGCATTTCATCTAAAAACTCTCCCTGCTCCCTGCCCCATGCTTTTTATTTCATATCCGACACCTTCATCATCTCATCTTCCACCTGCTGCACCAATTCCGTGAAATGTTTATCACGCTTGGTATTGTGATCTCTTCGCAATGGAAGATCAATATCAATATGCTCGACAATAGTTGATGGCGGTGACTTCATGATATAGATATCATCAGCGAGATAAACGGCTTCACTGATATCGTGCGTCACAAATATGATTGTCGAATTGAATCTCTGCCATAGATCAATCAGCATGTCCTGCATCTGTATCCTTGTCCTGATATCCAATGCACCAAATGGCTCATCCATCAAAACGATCTCAGGATTAGCAATCAGACTTCTTGCAATAGCCACACGCTGCAATTGTCCACCGGATAAGGCAGGATACTGTGCATACTTCATCTCCTGTCCTGCCAAACCCACCAACTCAATCATCTCCATGGACTTCATATACCTTTCCTTCTTGTCCATGCCTTTATACTCAAGCGCCAAAGCCACATTATCCAACACCGTCATCCAGGGAAGAGAAGAATATTCCTGAAAAACCATGCTCACTCTTTGCTTATCACTCACAGGCTTTCCTTTGATCAGCACTTCTCCTTCAGTAGGAGTTTGCAATCCGGCAATGTATCTGAGCACTGTTGATTTTCCACTGCCTGATGCCCCAAGCAATACCACAAACTGTCCCTGTTCGGGTTTATCTTCTATCAACAGATCCAGACCTCTGATGATCCAGTTCTTTCCACCATCATATGATTGAGAAATATTTTTCAGCTCGATGATATTGTCCCTCGCTGCCGTATCCGTGAATTTAATACTCATGCTCTGGCCGATTTTGCACTTGCCGATTTAATTAATAGTTGATCGGTCCTGTCATGATACCATCTCCATATCCTATAGATCAATAATGCGATGACCACAGTATTGATCACCCAGATTGTACTCCCAAAAATATAACTCAATGGTTTCACTCCACCGAGCAAAGAAAAACATTCACAAATCAGAAGTATAAAATATATGGCAAGCCCTACCCAACCCACGACCATAACAGAATAATCAAAGGCCACACTTAAAACACCCTTTTGCTGAATCGATGATGATTTGACAGCATCAATAGCCTGGTATTTAAAAGGAAAAAATTCCCGGTCAAGCCAGATGAATATTTTATCCTGGATAATGCCAATGGCCATAATGATCAGCAACAATGCAAACACTTTATCATATCTCCCTTGTCGCTGTCCGGCATAATAGATTAATGTACCAATTCCTCCTTCATTACTATTCATCGTTTCAGCCACAATGATATATGTCCAGGAGATCGCTGTAAGTACCCTGATATCATCAAACAATCGGGAAAGAACACTTGGAATGTAGACAGTCCTGAGTACTTGCCAATCAGTTGCTCCTAAAGTATGCACTGTCTTGAGATACACATCAGCCACTTCATCAATACGCTGCACCATGATCGGCAGGAGGTAAATAAGAATACCAAAGGCAAGAAAATGAACTTTCATCGGCACACCGATTCCAAACCACAATACGAATAGAAGTGTCACCGCAGTCAAAGGAACATATCTCAATGCATCAACCTGTCGCTGAAATCCCCATCGGGCATACTTAATCAACCCGATAATAAATCCTAAAGGAATCACAATCAATATCGCTTCCAGGTATCCCGAAATATTTAATCCAAGACTAAAGCCAATATTTTTCAGAGCTTCATTCTGATTAAATAATTCACCATACGATGTAAATACTTTAAAAGGAGAAGGCACTCTCTCAACAATAGGTGTAGCACCAGTGGTCAATAATATCCATACCCCAAGCACAACGATGACGCCAAGCACACCAAAAATTAATTTGGTACTCGCACTCGCCTCTTGTGTTCCCCCGAGAAATCTCATCGTAAAAATTATTTATCCGCGGATGTGTTTAATCAGCTACAAGCACGAAATCTGTTCGCCTGTTTTTTGCCTTACACGCATCATCCTGATTTTGTTCACAACCCGGCACAGGCTTACCCGGTCCATTACCAATAATGATGAACCTATTTCGATCAATCTTAAACTGCGTGGCAAGGTAATCGGCCACTGCCTGTGCCCTTTTCTGAGATAGAGTCTGGTTAGATTGAGCTGACCCTACATTATCTGTGTTCCCTTCAATTCTGACACGCGAATTCGCAAAAGATTTTGAAATGTCAGCAAATTGGAGATCAATGATCGTCTTTGAATTTTCATCCAATTGAAATTTGCCGGATGCGAAATTTATACTTACAGGTTTATTTGCAATAGCAGGTGCAGATTTGTCTTCAGCAGTTGGAGCAGAGAATGTTTTACTCGCTTCTGCCCCATATTGTGGTCCGCTGAGCTTATCACTTGCATCTTGTATCGCAGATGTCCAGATCACATTCCTCCATGCCGGTGCTTCCTTTTCTGCATCACCTGTCATCACAAAGTTCTTACTCATTTTTGTATATAGATCTTCACCTTTTTGTCCTTTGTATTGCGGATTCATGCCAAAGAAATTAAGATTATCTCCATGATTGGTCCAATACACAACTTCTGTCATCCCCATTGCATCTTCAACGCCCAACTTGTTGAGATCAGCAAGATACCGGGCAGCTTTATCTTTGTTAGTAGGATTTGCTTTTAACTCAGCTACCGCTTTCATCCATCCTTCATAGAAGTGAGCAATCATCTCCCGATGACTGTTCAGATAAGATTCTTTTGCAAAAAAGATATCTGCAATTACATGAGACTCACTTTTCGTTGTCAGTAACACTTTCGAACCGGGTACATCTTTCGTTGCCAACTGATCATCAGGACTCCATACGACAGCGGCATCCACATCACCGCTTTTGAAGATTTGTGCCGCAGTGATATTGTCGGATGTTTTCACAACTGTTATATCAGCATATTTAAGTCCGGCTGCTTCAAGTGCGGTCAACAATAATGTTTGTGCTGGAGAAGGCACAGCTACAACGACCTTTTTTCCTTTCAGATCATTGACTGTATTGATACCTCGTTTGACGATGATCGCATCACCACCTCTTGACCAGTCAACCTGCATAAACGCTTTAGGTTTATAAGAATTAATATCTGCAGGACCCGTATACAATGGAAAAGCATCTGCAGTCTGTACGGCTACATCATATTCATCTGCTATCCATGCATTCATGGCATTGACAAGATCGTTTTCAAGCACAAATCTCACTTTGAAACCATAATCCGTATAAAATCTGGATTTTGTATTTGGTTCTGAACCTTCATTGAAATAAAGACCGGGTCCATATCCACCCCAGGAAACAAGCTGTACAACCAGTGTATTATCATCATCATTAAAACCTGTCTTCGGTTCCTCTTTTGCTTTATCAGCCTCTGTTTGCTGTTTAGCTTCTTCAGCTTTTTTCTTCAGGCTCGATCCTAAAGATGTTTTATTGAGTACCACATATCCTACACCGGCTATAGCACCGAGAATAAGAAGGGTGATGAAAAATTTTGCAAATGCAGTCAGTCGTGTTGCCATGATTATTTTGTTTTAAAATCTCTTTTGTTTTTCTATATACAGGATTCCCGTGTAATTGTTTATTGGTTTATTAGATTATAATTTTATTGCAAATAACCTAATGCTTTTTTTTGCTTATTGCTTATTGCATTTTGCTTATTGCTTATTGCTTATTGCTTATTGCCCATCATTCTTCAAAAAAAGTATCATACTGATTCTTCCTCACTTCCACAGGTTCCGGTCTTCTCAATGGTGCATTGATGTCCAATACATTCGTATCATCCGCTGCTGCTTTCAGCAATGTTTGTTTCTGATCGCCAAGTATAGAAGACACACCTTCATTCTCCCACTTTTCAAGCATCTTCAATCCTTCCTCTTCGAAGATACCATTTTGCAGATCGACCGATTTCATGAAGTTTTCAGACACATCCATAAACCGCTCCATCTCGCCTACTTTATTCGCGACGTCATCGGCCACGGCTTCTAATGCCATATCAAACATCATTCGCTTATCTCCATTACCCGTGATGATGCTCATCGCTGATTTCATGGCACTATTACTTGCATACATGGCCTTTCGTTCCTGATCCTTGATCTCCACCTGATCTTGTATATCCTCGAGCATGACTTCACTGTTCTCATACATTTTACCCAGTACGCGATAGAGTATCTCCATTTTCTTGTAGAGATCTTCCAACTTCATATTTGATTCCTTCAGACGTCCGGCTTTGCGACTTTTCAGGATCATGATCGCCTGCTTATCTGTTTCTTTTGCCTGGCTTGCCAGCGAAAGATTGCTCTGTATTTCTTTTCGATTGTTGAGTATGAGTTCCTGAAGCTTATGCATCTGTCCGCGAAGCATGCTGATCTGACGATTCATTTTTCGCAGATTCTCTTTGAGATCGCTGACATATCCTTTCAGGATAGCGATAGGATCCATCTTCACAAATATTCCGGTGATGTATCGCATGGCACTTTTATACATGTACCATACAAGATTTCTGGCCTTTGGATCCAGTGCTGTGAAAATAATCGTTCCTAATACCAAAAGGCTGACAATCAATCCAACACCGGATGTCAATGCACCGATCACAAAGGCTAACGACTTGACAGTAATTATACCCAGGGCAATTATGATTCCTGCTAAAAATGCTCCTCCTGTAACCCCTTCAGGTCGTTCCCAAAACGTTTTTGGCTTGTATCCGTCCATTATTTACTTTACTAAAGATGTGATTCTATATTTTTTACATCATTCTGTATCTGACTTAATAAGGCCTGGTAAGTCGCACCAAAATCACTTGCTGTCTGTGACAGTTTATCACTTGCTGCATTGATCTCATTTTCCAGCGTCGAGATTTGCTTCTTATGATCTTCATTATCAGTTTTGAGCTTTTCGATCTGTGCCTCATTCTCCTGGATTGATTTTTCAAGATTCTTGATTTCATCCTGTTTTCCGGTCAGGTTCCTGTCCTTTTGCCCTGATAATGCCTCCTGGAATTTAGCTTCCTCATTGCCCAGAATCGCAATATACTGTTTCGCGCTCCCTAGTATCTTGTCTTTTGTAGCGCCCATCGTTTGAGCTGTCGCAAAAGCAGATTTAAATCTGGTGCTGTCATCCATTGGGACATTCGCCAGCGATCTGAGAAAATCCTTGAATTCCAGATAATCAAACCCCTGCTGGTTATTAGTCTGCAGAGCATCAAAAAGGACCTCAAGGAATTTATCCTGGACCTGTCCTTTGACGCCGGCCACTGGTGTGACGGAAGGAGCTTTATGGACGACAGGTGTTTCCGTTTTAGGTGTCTGGGCGGTTTCAGTGCTGGTGTTTTTTTCCTCCTGAGGAGCATTGGCATCCTCAATGACGAACAAAGACTTAAGTTTTTTAAACATATCGGATCAATAGATAATGCAAATTAACGTCCTATAACGCATAAAAATACGGATTAGGTTCAAGTTCAATAGGAGGCAAATATTGGAAAATCATTTTAACCCTCTGCTTATCCGCTATTGGACTTAAATTACCTTTACCTGATGATAGATCATGTCCATGTTCCATCCGAAATAGGAGCCCTCCAGAGAGTCATCGTCCACCGCCCGGATTTTGGCATTGCCCGGATTTCTCCAAAGCAAGCCGGCGAACTGCTTTTTGACGATATTGTCCATTTGCCCAAAATGCAGGAAGAACATGATATTTTCACCAGCGTCCTGTCGCTGTTTATCGGTCGAGAAAATGTCCTTGAGGTAAAGGATCTTATCCTTGAATGCCTTAAAGCCGATCCAAAAGCAAGGGAACATTTCATGGGTTATATTGCCAATTTTGAAGAATTACCTAAACAATATGTTGAAGAGCTCAATGCCATGGATGATGATCTGCTCAGCCAGGTCCTGATCACTGGTCACGATCCTGCCACCGACTATATTTACTTCGATCCCATACCCAATTTGATTTTTACAAGAGATATCGCTGTGGTCGTCAACGACCACATCGTCATTACCAAAGCAGCAAAAGAAGCCAGGTACCGTGAAAATTTACTATCCAGGTTTATCTTCTGGTATCATCCCCGTTTTCAACACCTTAAAGAAGAAAAAAGACTCATCAATCTCAATGATGTGGATATGTTTCCTTCTTCACGCACAGGCGAACGCATTTCAATTGAAGGGGGAGATATGATGGTCCTGAATGATAAGTATCTGCTGATTGGTTGCAGTGAAAGATCAACACCCCATGCCTTTCACTCATTGAAAAAAATATTGTTCGAACGCAATGTGATCGAACATGTCGCTATGGTCGTCATACCAAGTGAACGTTCTTACATGCATATCGACACGATTTTCACCCAGTTAGATACCAATTACATCGTAGCATACAAGCCGATTGTTGTAGAAGGACTAAGTAGTTATGTGGAAGTGCATGACCGCGATGGCAGCGAAAGAGAACATGCCTCTATCAGTGAATTTATCCGAAAGGAAATCAATGAGAATATGGAGTTTATATTCAGTGGGAATGGCATTTCGCCATACCAGGAACGCGAACAATGGACTGACGGCTGTAATCTCGTGACCATCAGGCCGGGCGTTGCGCTCACCTATGACAGAAATCCATATACTGAAATAGCTTTTAAGGCTGCAGGTTTTAATGTCATCAAAGCAGAAGATTTTATTCGCCGGGCTACGGCTGATATAGCATACGCAGCAAGCGTGGAAAAAACAATTATCACTTTACCCAGTAATGAACTTTCGAGAGCTCGTGGTGGATCACATTGTATGACCTGTCCTATACTACGCTTGTGAGTTATCATCATTCCTTTAACCTTCGAGTCAGATACGGAGAGACAGATCAAATGGGATTTGTCTATTATGGTATTTATGCACAGTACTATGAAGTAGGGCGTGTGGAAGCCATGCGTGCTGCCGGCATACTTTATTCAAGTCTCGAAAAAGAACATCATATCTGGATGCCTGTGATGAATATGCAGGTACGGTTTTTACGACCGGCGAGATATGATGATTTATTGACGATCCACACGACGGTACCCAGCTTGCCTGACAGAGATATCCGTTTCCGGTATGAGATCCGCAATGAATCAGGTGTATTGCTAAATGGCGCACTTGTCCAGCTTTGTTTTTTAGATTCCGCGACGCAAAAAAGAATTGATGCACCTGATTTTATAAAAGAATCACTGAAATCTTATTTTTGATGCTTATGCCTTTCTGGACCAAACGATTAAATAAGATTCATGCGTATTTACACAGGCAGACTCTACCTGGTTTTAAAGGCATCACTATCGCGGTGGTGTTGAAATATCTCTGGAAAGAAATACTGCGAGATGATATTGTGACCCGGTCAAATTCTATGGCCTACTGTTTCTTTCTTTCCGTTTTCCCCGGTATATTAGTTCTGCTTGCTTTACTCCCCATTTTACCTATTGGCGATCTTATCACCACATTCAGAAAAGGATACATCGATCTGTTGCCGAGAGAAATGGCTAATTATATTGACAATATTATTATGGAGATGACTCAGACCAGCCGTAATGGATTGTTAAGTGTAAGTCTTATTCTGGCATTGATATTCGCTTCCAGCGGTGTCCTTTCGATGGTGAGAGGATTTCACAAAAGTTATGAGATGACTTATCGAAAACAAAATTCCTTACAACAAAGATGGCGAGCTCTATGGCTTACAATGTTATTAGGCGTTTTATTCGTTGGCTCCCTTGCTGCGATCATCCTTGGCAAACCTCTACTCCAAAAGCTTCTTTCTTTTTCAGGTATAAGTAGTGACAATTATCATTTTTTCAATTTTTTACGGTGGCTTGGCGTGTTTATCTTTTATTATATTTCAATCACGATTATCTACACCATCGGACCAGCCTATCGGAATAAAGAAAAATTATTTTCTCCCGGTGCAACATTAGCTACAATACTATCTGTCATAAGTTCATTTGCTTTTGCCATCTACGTTGAAAATTTTTCAAACTACAATCAGGTCTATGGTTCGATCGGAGCGCTTATGCTTATCCTGATCTGGCTCCAGATCAATTCATTTATTATCCTGCTCGGTTACGAATTAAATGCCTCGATTGTCATCAACAGAGATTTATTGGCACACGAAGAAAGAATGACAGAATAATCATCTTTCGTGAGATGTGAGATGTAAGACGTGAGACATGAGACGTGAGACATGAGACATGAGACATGAGACGTGAGACGTGAGACGTGAGACGTGAGACGTGAGACATGAGACATGAGACGTGAGAATTTATTGTTTTAAATTTTGGCTTTGCCAAAATTTAAAACACCCTACGGTTCGGCGTAGGCTGGGCCGCAGTTTATGCTGAGCGCTAGCCGAAGCATCGGAGTGTCTGCAAAACTCGGTTTTGCGCGCGGATATTTTCGAATAAACTGAATTCGTATCTATATCTTTACAAACGTTTATGAAACAAGCCTTTCTTCTACTTATATTTTTCATTTCATGCATGCACTACACGACAGGGCAGGCCAAGTACTCAAATGAATTTCTAACATTAGGTGTAGGAGCGAGAGCACATGGCATGGCAGGTGCAGTAAGCGCCAGTGTTTCAGATCTTTCAGCTGCCTATTGGAATCCTGCGGGTATGTCATCCATCATAGCTCCTGCTCAATTCCATGCTATGCACGCCGAGTGGTTTGCCGGCATTGCACAATATGATCAATTGTCATTTGGCAAACGATTCAGTGAGAAACAAAATTCTTATGGCGCGATCTCACTGATCAGGATGGGTATTGATAATATTCCAAATACGCTTCGGCTGATTGGTCCTGATGGATCTATAAATTATGATCGGGTAACTACATTTTCCGCAGCAGATTATGCAGCATTCATTTCTTATGCAAAAAGACTAGGCCAAAAAAACTGGTATGCCGGCGGTTCAGTGAAAATAATTCATCGCAGCATCGGTTCATTTGGTAAGTCATGGGGCTTTGGCGCAGATCTCGGCATCCAACATCGTGGACAAAAATTTTCATTTGCACTCATGGGCCGCGATCTGACCACGACTTTCAATAGCTGGACATTTTCATTGTCAGATGAAGAGAAACAAGTCTTCACCCAGACAGGCAATGAAATTCCTGTATCTACCCTTGAACAAACATTACCCACATTCGTAGTTGCGGGTGCCTACAGAATCAACATTGGACAAAAAAGTGGGATACTCATCGGTCTTGATCTTGATGTCACTACGGATGGAGTACGAAATACATTCATCTCAGGTGAAGCTTTAAATATAAATCCACATCTGGGTATTGAAGTTGATCTGAGTAAAAGAATTTATCTGCGGAGCGGAGTATCCAATCTCCAGAAAGTAAAGGATATCGCCGATCCTCAAAAAACAGATTGGATCTATCAACCCAATGTAGGCATCGGTTTAAAACTCGGAAGGCTTCACCTGGATTATGCATTTACTAACATTGGCGATGTCACAGGCTCACAACTCTATAGTCACATCTTCGGCCTCATTCTAGATTTCGAAGACCTTTCAAAGAAGGTTTCTCAGGAATAAATTGTCAACTTACTTTTTTGCTTTTATTCTTTGGCTCAACTTTCAGAATAACCCCTTCTGCCTTACCTTTTTCCCTGCCCCATTTAGCAATAGCTTCTATAACCGGAACAATAGACATTCCTTCTTCAGTAAGGAAATATTCTACCCTTGGAGGCACTTCTGCGAAGATTCTTCTTCCGACAATACCATCTTTTTCTAATTGCCTTAATTGAAGTGATAACATTTTTTCAGTGATGCCCGGAATATGTCGTTTCAATTCGCTGAATCTTTTATGCTCTTTTCGCAAATACCAAAGCACTACCGTTTTCCACTTACCTCCGATATAATCCATAGTTACATCCAGTGCACAGTGGTACGTTTTGCCGTTCAGCACAATCGCCAATTCATTTCCGTCAACAATCATTATTGAAATTTTTTAAAAATATTTTTGGTGGTAATATATTGTCTATCAGCATTTTTGTCATCTTCGGCTGGTTACTATCATTAATGACAGCTCTTGTAATTAATAAATTAACCACCTTATTTCGCAGTAAATATAATTACTAAAGCTAACCTTAAACAAATAATAAAATGAAAATAGCTGTATTAGGAACCGGAGTCGTCGCACAGACCATTTCGGAAAAATTGAATGCACTTGGACATGAAGTCATGTTGGGGACAAGGGATGTCAAAAACACGCTTTCACGTAGTGGACCAGATAGTTTTGGCAGACCACCATTCGCTGAATGGCATGATAGATTTAAGGAAATTAAATTAGGCACTTACACTGAAGCCGCTGTATTCGGGGAATTTATTGTCAATGCTACAAATGGTGTAGGAACGCTGGCAGCTCTTGAACAAGCAGGTAAAAAGAACCTTGCGAACAAGATCATGCTTGACATCGCCAATCCTCTTGACTTTTCCAAAGGCATGCCCCCTTCTTTAACGATATGCAATACAGATTCACTTGGTGAACAAATTCAGCGAAACTATCCCGAAACCAAAGTGGTAAAAAGTCTGAATACAATGAACGCATACATCATGGTCAATCCCGGATTGTTGCCTGAAGATCATACCGTTTTCCTGAATGGCGATGACGAAAGTGCCAAAACAAAAGTGAAAGAATTGTTACAATCTTTTGGCTGGAAAGAAAAGAATATGATTGATATGGGCGACATTACCACTGCCAGAGGAACTGAGCAACTTCTTCCAATATGGGTTAGACTATGGGGTGCTTTACAAAATCCAATGTTCAATTTTAAAATAGTAATCGGATCTCCTCCACAAATGTAACTTGTATAGAAAGAATTACATCACCACATTGCCACATCACCACATTGTCACATCACCACATTGTCACATTGTCACATTGTCACATTGTCACATCACCACATTACCACATTACCACATCACCACATTATCACATTA
>JBATMM010000193.1:0-9952 GCA_049289835.1 Saprospiraceae bacterium
TCCGCCACCAGGGCCGGGTCGTTTCAAAAGCAGAGATTGCTGATAAAGTCTGGGATATCAATTTTGAGACAACATCAAATGTCGTGGAGGTCTATGTCAATTATCTACGCAACAAAGTAGATAAGCCTTTTGAAAAGAAATTAATCCATACTGTGTTTGGCGTTGGATACGTACTTAAAGATGAATGATTAAGAAGGAGTCGAAAAACATGATTTTCATTTTTCTGTTAACCCAGGGAAATATTTAAGTTGTTTACAACCCATTCGTAGAACTTCTTCATGAAAATGGTCGATTATTTTCCCTGGTAACACTTTAAAGGGGCAATTTTATGCGAGGTGCATAGTTATGAATCTCAGCCCTTCACCTGAAGGAATAGTGTTCAGTTAAATAGTGATCAGGAAAAAAATAAAAACGCGTAAATCGATGACATTGATCTTACTCCAATCAGACAGATATAAATTTTTATTGTCTTTTTTTATTTGTCTTTCACTTCCTCTTCAAATACTGTCAGCACAAAAAAATGCAACAGCAGAGAAATATATGTTGAAAGCGGATGAGTTTAAAAACAATGCCAATCCTGACAGTGCTATTTTCTATTATAAAAAAGCAGCTGCAATATTTAAGGAGAATAAGAAAACGAAGAAATTGATTAATGCCTATAACCAGACCGGGAATATGCTCGCCAGGCAAGATAAATTTGAAGAAGGCAGAATGTATCTTGGAATGGCTGAGCTCCAGGGCAATACCTTGAACGACACAAATGACCTGCTGAGAGCTGCGACCTTTATTGGCCTGGGAGTGATCTACAGTTCCGTGGGTGACTTCGGTGGAGCGCTGGCCTATCACTACCGGGCCCTGGCGATCAGGTTATTAAAATCCGGAAAATATAATGCTGATGTCGCCACCAGTTATGGTAATATCGGAAATGTCTATTTGATCAGGAAAGAATATGACAAATCCATTGAAGCCCATTTGATAGCCCTTGACATCCGGAAAAAAATATTCGGAGAAAAAAGTGTGGAAATAAATCAAACTTATAATAACCTGGGTAAGGTGTACAGGGAAAAAAAGGAATTCGAAACTTCACTTTCCTATTTTCAGAAATTATTAGAAAACAAAATAGCGCAGGTCGGTTCTGATAGCAAAGACCTTGTAAAAATTTATAATTTGATAAGTGATGTTTATTATCTGATGGGCAATAAAGAACTAGGGGATGTGAATAAAGCGAAAGGGGAGGAGATCTTAAAAAAATGACGACGGACCATGGACCACAGACCAACCCTGTAAACCTGATCATATATAAACACTCATAATTTTTTCAGTTTACGGTCATTTTATCAATCTTTTTCTCAATCAGGATTAGGGAATCACTTAAAGTAATCTGTTTTAAAATACCACTTAATCACCCAGAAAGACCATTTACAATAATCCGGCTACAGGAATAGTATCGGAAGTAAAAACGGTTAAAATTTGCGTTGTCAAAATATTATTTACGACGTAAATATTTAAATATGAAACCTGTTTTTACTTTTCGCTTGTTGTGCAGTTTTGTCACTTTAGTTTTAATCACACATCATGCCTACGCCACCAATACTCTGGTTCATTATGTCAATATTTTGGCGATAGGAACCAATGATGGCACTTCATGGACAAATGCATATCCCGATATTCAATCTGCTATAAATATCGCTGCGATCGGTGATGAGATTTGGGTTGCAGGTGGGACTTATTTTCCAACAACAACACATGGCGATACCACAAGTCTCAATAAAACATTTTACATAAATAAAGGCATTAAGTTATATGGCGGTTTCGAAGGTATAGCCGGAAGTGAAGGCCAATTCGGCAGCCGTAATATTATAATTTATCGTACCATTCTGAGTGGTGATTTGGGTGTCACGGATACACTTGCTGACAATGCTCTCAATGTCATCTGGCTTGATCATGTTGGTTTTGACATGGTGCTTGATGGTATTACAATACGGGATGGATTTGGAAATTCCGGATGTGGAATTTATAATGATGGTTCAGAAACCGGTTCTTCAAGTCCCACAATTGCAAATTGCATTTTTACAAAAAATAAATCTGTTAATGAGGGGGGTGCAGTTTTAAATTTAGGAAGCAATGGGGAGACCGTCCCTTTATTCATAAATTGTTTGTTCAGCGATAATTTTGCAAGTGGAGGCGGAGCGGTAACTAATCTTGCTAATCCAAATGGAAATGCAAGTCCGGTTTTTATCAATTGTCAATTTAAGGGCAACTCGGGGCCTACAGCGGGTGGTGGAGCAATAGAAAATATTGCCGTAAGTGGTGGTACGACCAGTCCTCAACTTTTCAATTGTTTATTCAGTGGCAACCTCTCTCTTTTCAGCGGTGCCTTCCACAGTTTTGCGGGTGGAGGAAGTATATGCAATCCCTACCTGGTCAATTGCACTTTTTCAGGAAATGCAGGAGGATCTTTCTCTACTTCTGCTATTGGAGGCAGTGTTGCAAATCCTGTCATTAAGAATAGTATTTTCTGGAACAATAGTGGAGGTGGTGGAATCACACAGAACGGTGCAAACACCACCGTGACATATAGCCTTGTACCATTTGGTGTATTTCCGGGTGAAGGTAATATTGGCCTTGATCCCCAGTTTGTCAATACACCTGATTTCAATACAGCTCCAAATACAGAAGGCGATTTACATCTGACAGAAGGATCCATTGCCATCAATGCCGGCGACAATTCAGCTTTGAATCCAAATATTACTACTGATCTGGATGGCTTGCCAAGGATTCAACCTGAAAACGGAGGAGCGGGAATTGTAGACATGGGAGTGTATGAATTCAAACCAATACCTGTTGGTGTTTCGGAAATCAGGTTACGCAATAATTGGAATATTTTCCCGAATCCATCTGCCTCAAGCGTATCTATTTCAATAGATTCTGATCATCCCAGCGGATGGTTGCGGATCGTGGATATAAGCGGTAAAATGATTTTACAAAATATAGTTGAAGCAAATACATCTGAATATTCAGTTGATGTTAGAAAACTTCCATCAGGGGTGTATACGATTCAATTGATATTTAACGGTTATTATTCATCAAAGAAGCTAATGATTGAATGAGCAAATTTCAGATACTGATTTATCCATGTTCAGTCAGATTTCCGGATACCGGATTTTAAATATTATCTTTAGAAAATCGCTTTCCTCCTGGCTTGATCATTATGAAATGTATTTTGATCAACATTCCCTGCCATAGGAGATTCAACGAGTATGCGATAAGGAAAGTCAACTCAATCTGATAAATATGGCAACCAGTAATTTTTCACCCAGTGCTCCTAACAGAACCCTTTGGATTTTAGGCGTCATCATCGGCGTCGTAGGCATTTTAGTTCACTACTATCATGTTGACAAATTATCTGATTACAATTATGAAATGTTGTTGATCGGATTCCTGCTGCTTGTATTAGGTACATCTTTTCGCAGAATGTAGATTGGTATTTGGGTAACGGTGCATATTTTAGACAAGCTAAAATCCACTGATATAAACGTCCGGATTTTTCTCCTGCTTATAATAAGCCACCGTGGAGATAAGCATTAGTTTTGCAGGCGATATTTCAGAAGGCCAATAAAATGAGGACCTTTCGAAATCCATTTCAGGCCCATTTATGCAGATACGGTTTCGCCTAACACTACAATTTATCCTGATTGCTGCAGGCATCCTGCTTGCGGCATTTTTCTATGTTCATTTCCAGTTTAGTAAAAACCTCAAGGATGAATTCTATGACAGTCTGCGATCCAAGGGGTTTATCATTGCAGAAATGGTGGCCGGTAAAAAAACCGATGAGTTGGAATTTGAAGTACCTGCGCCGACAGAACTTTCAGGCCAGCTTGAAGGAAGTTATCCTGAAAATATATCTATGTATACACTGGATGGCAAAAGAGTGTATACATTCAACCCGGGACCTGACAATATAAAACCTTCTACTCTTGAGGATATCCGCCAAACAGGTGAGTGTCATTTCATCGATGGTAAATTTCATGCCCTTGGCGTTTTGTATCGTAACAGGCTTGGGGAGACTTTTATCGTTGTGGCGGAAGCTGTTTTTGATGAGGTACACCTTGGTAACCTGACGCGGATTCTGCTAGTCGTATTCTTCATTTCCATAACACTTGTAGCTATCGGTGGATGGTTTTTTGCGCGGCAAGCTCTTTCACCTGTGAGTGATATCATGAATGAAGTGGATGCCTTATTGCCCACAGATATGAGTCATCGGCTTGAAACTTCTGATCAACAGGATGAACTATCACGACTTGTGATTACGTTCAATAAGCTTCTTGATCGGATTCAACAGGTATTCAGGATTCAAAAAATGTTTTTATCCAACATCTCGCACGAATTAAAAAATCCGTTGAATGTGATCATATCACAGGCTGAGGTGACATTGGATAAGGAAAGAAATTCGGAAGACTATCAACACACGCTCTCATCCATTTTGGCTGATGCAAAGGATATGAATGTAGTCACTGACAGGCTGATGCAAATGGCCAGGATCAATTCTGATGGCACCACCATACAATTGCAGCCCTACCGGATCGATGAGATGATATGGCAATCCAAAGAAACATTGCTGAAAAACCGCCCTGATTATACCATCACTTTTGAGGTGGTCAATCTGCCGGAGCATGAACAAATGTTACTTATAGAGGCTAATGAACAGCTATTGAAGACAGCGCTTGTCAATCTGATGGATAATGGGTGTAAGTTTAGCCCTGATAAATCAGTCCGGGTCAGTCTTTCGTTTCCAATGGATAGTGGCGCGGTGATAGAAATTATCGATAAGGGTCCCGGTATTCCTGAGGATGAACAGCATCTGGTCTTTGAAGCATTCTATCGCAGTACGAAGACTTCTTTCGTTAAAGGAACCGGTATCGGGCTTGCACTTGTGGAAAGCATTGCGAAAATTCACCGTATAGATCTTCGGATCACAAGTAAACTGAAGGAAGGCACAACATTTATATTGAAATTTCCTATTTATGCAGTCCATGGATAAGAGAGTGGAACAAAACATGAAAAACAATTTAATACGGAATCCAACCGGAAGAAAAATAGCCGGCCTCATGCTTATTGTTATGACAGCCTCAGTTATAATGTATATGGGTTGCTTGCGGAATTCACATAATGGACGAAATGAAGAGGTCAGCATTGCACTGGAATGGAACCAGTTTATTTTGAAAGCAGAAATAAGTACTGAGGGTTATCGTGGACCTGTTGCAGCCAGAGCATATGGATACATAGGGCTAGCTGCATATGAAGCGGCTCTACCAGGGCTCACGGGCAATTATCAATCGCTTGTCAGATTATATCCCGGCATAAAATTGCCATCTCCACCTCTTCGTGATCATTTTAATGTAGCCGCTTCTCTCAATGCATGTTATGCAACGATGCTCGGGAAATTCTTTTTGTCGGCCCCGGATCCCGTCAGAAATCAACGCCAGGAATTAAGAGATAAATGGACGGAGAAAATAGCAGGCGAAACAGACACCATGTCTGTCAGGATTTCTAAAGAATTTGGAACAGCTGTGGCAGAAGCAGTTTATGCCTGGTCTTCAACGGATACGCTTGGATTTGAAGCGAATCATCATAATTATGAAAGAAATTTTAGTCCACCGGAGGGCGATGGGTTGTGGGTGACTTCTCCTTACTTTCCGATGCCTGCGTTGTTGCCGTATTGGGGTAAGGTGCGTCCGTTTATCATACATACCGAAAATTATTTAGCTAAACCTCTGCCTGAATATTCTTCAGCACCCAATCAATTTTATCATACACAGGCTCTGGAAATACTTTCTTTAACCAAGCCTCTGTCAGCTGAAAATCAATGGATTGCGGAATTCTGGAATGATGATCATCCGGGTCTGACATTTACACCTGCCGGACACTGGCTGGCGATCACAAATGAGGTCATTGAGAAGGAACGTCCGACGATTGAAAAAACATTGGAGACATATCTTAAAACAGGTTTTGCTTTGGCTGACGCCATGATCGCCTGCTGGTCTTCCAAATATTATTACAATCATGAACGTCCGGAAACATTTATCCAAAAATATCTCGACAAAGACTGGAGACCTTATTCACCATCTCCTTCTTTTCCGTCTTATCCATCCGGACATTCGATGATGGGCGCTGCGGCTTCAGCAGTGCTCACAAAAATGTATGGTGATCATTATGCCATGACTGACAGGAGCCATAATGATCTCAGGGATATTGTCATCAAACCGCGTCAATTTCACTCCTTCGATGAGATGGCCAAAGAAAGTGCATTGTCCAGAATGCTTGTCGGTGTACATTTTAGATTTGATTGTGAGGAAGGATTACGACTCGGTGACTTAATAGGCAAAGAAATATCTCAACTGGAATTGGAAAAGAAACTCACGCAGTGAGGCAGAGAGAGGTGAGAGAGCGAGAGAAGTGTGCTTCGACCAGCTAAACTCATCCTTGTGCTGCATCTCTGCAACCGAGATTGAGAGAAGTGAGAAATGCAATCGTGATTATAGCAGTGAATCGTGGGTGATCCTGAAAGGATCTTATGTTAATAGCCCCGGGTCGCAACCCGGGGACAAATGATGATGAAGAATTTTCAACACTGACTGGGTTGAATAGAAATCTGTCTCTATAGGATCATCAGTTTTTTTCGAAGAATTTCGATTAGCAAAAGATGGATTCTCGGTCGCAGTTGCAAACTGCTCGAGGAGATTTCCAATATGGCGGAAGATTCGAAATATTGATTTTAAGTCTGGAGGCTTAAAATAGCGAGAGGAGTGAGATAGTGAGAACATATAAAATGAAGGAGGATGTCCGTAGTCTGAGACTATGGACATCTTCTCTCTTACGGGGATAAAAGTTCATCATTCAATGATTACTTTATAAATCCCTGTATTTCCATTTCTATATTTCATTTCTAAAAAATAAACACCCGGGGGAATATTTTCCATATCTAATCGTGAAGAAGTAGAGTGAATGACACCTGATAAATGTTTGATACCCAATTGATCCAAAAGATTCCAATTGACGGGCAAAGAAATATCTTCCGGTAATGTGATTTGTAATTTATCTAAGGTTGGATTTGGAAACAGGGAAATAGCTGAGTCGTCCATAACTTCATTGACGGCTACTACGAAATCAGTGCACATGATGGATGTACAACTATCCAGGGTAAATATCTCAACGCAGTAACATCCTGAAACTGAAGGTGTAAAACATTGGGTGTTGGACAGCGTGATCGTACTGTCACACTCATACCAATGATAGGCCGACATGTTAGAATTTGCACAAAGCATAGTACTGCTCTCTTCAATGACAGGAGCCGGAGCTGGAGAATAGTCAATGATGACAGAATTATTTCCAATGATTGAACCCGGGCATAGATCTTCAAATCCGTATACGCTTAGTAAAGTAAAGGTGTCAATCGGTTGTAACAGACAAACAGTATATACATAAGAAGATGTAATAATGCCGGAGATTGTATCAAGGCCATGACCATCCGATAAAACAATCGTCAGGGGTGCGCCCCCTGATAAGTTGAATGTTAGATCAGCACAACCAAAACATGATACAGCACTGCAACAGATGGATGCTGAAGTTGAAATCGGATCAATACAAAATGAATCTACACATGTGAATGAGTTTGTATCGCTGACAATCGTCAACGAAGCCCTATAACATCCCGTAGTTTGATATCTTAATGAAACCGTATCCTGTTCAGAATAAAATACTCCGGTGCCTCCCGGCATTTCTATCAGCCAGTGAAAGGTTGCATCAGAATCAACAGTGCCATTAAAGAAAAATAGTACACTATCAGAAGGACATATTTTCTCTTCAATAACAGAACATGGAAATGAGCAAGGGTCTGTATTGTAATATGAACAAATCGTATCCCTGCAGAAGCCGCTGTCGACGATAAGACAATAGCAACCCGGTGATGAAATCTCGAGTTTTTTTTGGTCAGACAGGATCTGTGTAGAATCACAATTATACCACTTGTAAGAAAGAGTATCAACTGAGGGATTTACAAAAATGATATAGGGATTAAGAAACCAATGACCTAGTTCACAGGTTTGTTCAATGAATAAATCCACATTTTCAAATACTAAATTCAGGATTGCAGAAGAATCACAACCGTTGACGCTCATACCAGGGAAAAAGAATGGATATGTCCCTGAATCATAATAGGTCATACCATTATAAATAAAAGGGACCTGGCATGAAAAGGTATCCACCTGTCCCAGAATAATATCAGGATAAGCATCGACCATCCAGATCGAATCATAGGGACATCCATCTGCATTGTCATATTTTTTTGTATAAGTTCCCGGACCGGAGATAACAATACCATGCCAGAGGAATGGAAAATCTTCTGCACAAAATATTGCCGGGTCTTTCTGAGCATCTGCAAGTTCAACAATTTCTACGCTGACACATACTTCATTATCCGTGGTATCACATCCGCTGAATGCGCGGACACAAACATTCCAGATGCCTGGAGGAGCATTATTCAGAATATCCAAAGTGATTTCAGGATAGGTCGAGGTATAAGTTAAATTAGACCAACCTAATATCCACAGATATCCATGTGCATTGAGAATAGTTGGGCCAGTAACTATAGTAAAATCATCATACCCCTGGCAGACAATATTTGGAATAGCCTCCGTTAATGAAGGATCAAGTTCTTCATCAATCTGGGGTTCAAATACACCCGACACATATTCTATAGTGTATTGGCATGTAGCACCATTGGAGCCATCAATCAGTAGCCAATACAATTGACCAATGATGAGCCCGGTTGGAGTAAGAATCATCGATCCTCCAGGAGATGTCCCTGGATTACAATCCAGGATATCAGGACAAGGAGGGCTTGAGCCCGGGCAAGGAGCCCAGTCACAACTAGTCACAACTGCACTTTGCAGACCTGTTCCACCTGAACAATTGTCCACATGTATTTCAATATACACATCCTCAGCAGTGGCTATAAATTGAAAATATTGCGGATTATTTATGATTGTATTCGGTCCACACCAACCCTGGCAGCACACTAATGGAAAATTCAATGATTCTGCGCAATAACCCTGGAGGCAAAATAAACCGGCATTATTGCATTGGACATCAGGTAATTGACCAGGTGGGCTACATTGAGATTTTATTTCAGTAAAAAAAAATGAAAAACAGAAAAAAATTAAAGCTGTTCTAGAGGAGTGCCTTATAGATGTAAGCATGGAAGTCAGCATTGAGAATCATAATGATCTTGTCAGCTCAATTTAATAAATAAAAAGATACTTATCTGAATATTGGTGATTAATGTATCGAATCTTCTTTTATCCGCTTATAATATTTACTTGTTAAAAGAGAAACTGGTAATCCAATACACACAATAAGGATAGCAATATTTTTGATGGCACCTTCCGGCGTCATTTTTAACGGCCCGATTTGAGAAAGTGGTACGACGACAAGACTCATAAATAACCAGGCCATGAGCCCGATCAATACCGCATTAAGTACCCTGTTGGTTTTTAAAAATGAAAGACGGGGAAACACCAGGAAATAAATCGTTGCAATCGTCATCGCGATCAGGTAATGAAAAAATAATCCGAATGCAATCATATGCGGACCGGCCGTATAAGCATCTTTTCCAAATGCGCCGCTGGCCACATATTGTAACACAAAAGCCGCTCTCATCCTGGCCAGTATGACGATAGCTGCAGTGATATCCAGAGTTCCCGCGAGTAACCCCATCTTCATCACAGTTGATATAGCCGAACCCTGATCTGGTCTCATGATTAACTTAAAAATATAAATACAATCCCTAAAACGGCAGGAACAGTTTGAACAAACAATATTTTCTTGTCTGCAGTCAATGCTCCATAAATCCCTGCGACGGCAACGCATGAAAGGAAAAATAACCGGACATAAT
>JBATMM010000194.1:0-6753 GCA_049289835.1 Saprospiraceae bacterium
ATGCACGCAGTTATAAAGACCAGATGGGTACACTCAACAAGAACCTCAAGTCTTTGAACAGTGTATACGGAAATGTACTGACAGCTATGACTGGTGGTGCTAAGGCTTAATCGAGCTCATGATTTCGATGTGTTTTAATTTTTTAATGAAAAACTATTAATCCGATATGTCAATTCCAAAGGAACCCAGGCAGATTATGATCAACATCATGTACCTGGTTTTGACTGCCCTTCTTGCACTTAATGTTTCTGCTGAAATCTTCAATGCATTCAAAGTTGTGGATAAGAGTATGGTGAATAGTAACACCGCTCTAGATGAAGCAAATAATAAAATGCCTGATGCGATCAAAGCTGGTGCTAAAAAGAGAGAATCTCTTGCTAAATATGCTGAACGTGTTGACCCAACAAGGCAAATCTCCACCGAATTTGATGGATATATCAAACATATCATAGACACCATGATTAATATTACCGGTGGATATTTGATTGATCCCGAGACAGGTCAGGTGACTGATAAGCTAAAAGGTGAAAAGGAGAAAAATGTCACCACAAGGCTTTTAGTTGACAAGGGAGTAGGCGAGCAGGTCAAAGCAAAGATTCTTGAATACAGACAAAAGTATATTGCCCTTTTTGATACAGCTGACGTGACTAAATATGCCGATGATATTTCCCTTGGCGTTGATGATGATACCTGGAAAAAGAAGAAGAAAAAGAGCTGGGCTGAGATGAATTTCAACCACATGCCTCTTCAGGCCGCAATTCCTATCCTTCGTAAATTCCAGAATGATAACAAGAATTCTGAAGCAACTGTCCTCAATTACCTGGCTAACCAGGTAGGTACAACAACAGACGTCGTACTTGATAAATTTGCTGTTGTTTCTGCTGCTACTAAATCTTATGTCATCAAAGGGGATACATACGAAGCAGATATCTATTTGAGTGCATTTGCCGGAGCAGATAGTAAAACTGGTATTTCAATTACTGTCGATGGCAGATCATTGCCGGTTGATGCTGAAGGTATCGCTAAGTATTCTGCCTCAGCAGGTTCTGTGGGTATCAAAAAGTATACAGCTAATGTCAATGTAACTAACCCGGTTACAGGCGAAACTAATTCATACAAAAAGGAATTCGAGTATGAAGTTGGAGAGCGTTCAGTTTCAGTTTCGGCTACTAAGATGAATGTATTTTACATGGGTGTTCCTAATCCCGTTGAAGTCTCTGCAGCAGGTGTGCCAAGTAATCAGGTACAGGTGAATATGAGCGGCGGCGGCGGTGGAAGCATTTCAAGAAATAGCGATGGTACGTTTACTGTAACAGTTACCTCACAGACTAAGAAAGATGAATTTGCATATATCAATGTATCTGCTCCGGGTCTTACTGCTCAGAAAGCTTTCCGTACAAAGAGAATTCCAGACCCTTCAGCAAAATTGAGTAATTCTGGCGGTGGTGCTATGTCTTCGGGTGAATTCAAAGCTCAGCGTGGTCTTTTTGCCGTTCTTGAAAATTTTGACTTTGATGCGAAATGCGAAATCATTGGCTATCAATTAGTCAGGGTTCCAAGAAGACAGGATCCTCAGCCTGCTACAAATAGAGGTGGTCCTTATGGTGCTGAAGCAAAAGGCATTGTAGACCAGGCGAAAGCTGGTGATACCTACTATTTCGAAGATGTGAAAGCCAAGTGTCCTGGTGATGCTCAAGGCCGTAATATCAATCAACTTGTATTTAAAATTAATTAATAACTATCATCATGAAGTTATCTTTTGGTCATCTGTTTGGTTTTTGCTTTGCTTTTCTTCCATCTATTGGATGGGCACAGAATGCTGAGACGACGGTCATCAAAGAATCAAGCGATCCTGTCGAAGATGTATACCTGGATGATGTCGTACGGCATACTATGATCTTTGAAAACAGAGTACTGCCTTATGAACCACTTCGCGAAGCCGATGTACCCTGGGACAGGAAGATCTGGCGTGTTATAGATGTGAGGGAGAAAATCAATCAACCTTTCAGCTATCCTCCGCTTCCTTTGTTTACAATTCTTTCAGATGCAACTCAATCCGGAGAAATCAAGGTATTCAAGGATGAAGACTTTAAGGAAATGATGACACCCGAGGAAGTAATGGGGAAACTCATGCACACCGACACAAGTCTCATTTTCAATCCGGATACATATGAAGATGAAGTTGTCATCACCAATAGTCCTGTAAATCCTGAAGACATCAAGAAATACAGAATAAAGGAAATGTGGTATTTTGACAAAGAAGCTTCTCGTATGAAGGTTCGTATTCTTGGCATTGCACCTATTCAGGATCAGTATGATGCTAACGGAGTTTTCAAATACGCTCTTCCATTGTTTTGGGTTTACTATCCTGAGGCGCGAGAAGTATTGGCTCGTTACCAGTCTTTCAATGAAGCAAATGACGCTTCACCTGGTACGTGGTATGATTTGTTCGAAGAACGCAGGTTTTCAAGCTATATCTTTAAACAAACTAATGTCCTTGATGAATGGTTATCTTCATATTTCATCGATGCAAATGGTGAAGACATGGGTGTAGCAAGACTAATGGAATCCGATCGTATCCAGGCTGAGCTGTTCAACTGGGAGCATGATCTATGGTCATATTGATTGCAGACTAAAAAAATATTTAACAGCCCTTGTGAGATCTTCTTTCAGGGGCTTTTTAATTTTTACCCCCTGCCCCCTGAAAGGGGGAATTGTTTTTAATTTTGGAAAAATGAAATTCAGCAACTCCCCCTTTCAGGGGGCGGGGGGTAAATCGAAATCCCCCTTTCAGGGGGTAGGGGATAAATGTCAATTACTTCAATATTGAAAAGAATGCAAAAAAGTGTTCCTTTTATTTTTTTCCTTCGCCTTCGCCTCAGCCGGTTGCTGAACTGTAGCACAAGGATGCGCGTATGCAGGTCGAAGCATCGCCTCAGCCTCAGCCTTTGCCTTTTCTTTAGCCTTTGCCTTCTTTTTACCTCATGTTACAAAGAGAAGTTCACGACCGATCAAAATGATGCATTGACCTTTTCTACAGATACACTCAATTTTGATTCTGTTTTGACAAGTGTAAGCACAGTTTCAAGGTATTTCAAAGTGTATAATCCACACGATCTATCGATTACCATCAGTGAGGTTAAGCTTACAGGCACTAATGAAGCTTTTTTCAATCTCAATGTAGATGGACTCACCGGTGATATGGACACAGAAGTCAACATCTTACCTCATGACAGCATTTATGTTTTTGCGGAAGCAACAATAGATCCTGATCAGCCGGAATCACTAAGTCCATTTATCATTGAAGCTGACATCGCGTTCCTGACCAATGGCAATCCACAAAAAGTTAAATTGATAGCCTGGGGCCAGAATGCAAATTATATTCCGGGGCCAAATACACCAAACCGGATTTCATTACTTACCTGTGCTATGGGTGAAATCGTATGGGATGATCCTAAGCCTTATGTACTTTACGGCACCCTGCTTATTGATTCATGCACACTTGTTTTGCCCGCAGGAGCCAGATTATACGTTCATGGGGGAATTGCCAACAATCAATTGGGCATTTATAATGAAGGCTTGATCTATACATTTCCTTCGGGTAAACTAAAAGTAATGGGGACGGCAAATGATCCTGTGATGATCGCCGATGATCGTATTGAGCCGGATTTTGATGGCGAATGGGCAGGAATCCGTCTCGGACCTGAAAGCGGGCCACATCTTTTCAGTTATATGAATTTATCAAATGGATTAGTAGGCATATCTGCTGACAGCGCATCTGAAGTCAAGATGGATCACAGTAGTATTTCTTTCACTTCAGGACCTGGGTTTTTTGCACGGCATGCTAAAGCTGACATCTCCAATTCATTATTTTACGAAAATGGAAGCCAATCAGTTGCCCTGACTTATGGTGGTGATTATGACGTGACCTATTGCACTATGGCCAATTTCGGAAATAGTACTGAAGCATTATTGCTGAATAATTTTTATTGTATAGATGCTCTGTGTTCAGGTGGAGCTTTGTTAAATAAGTTGAATGCAAATGTTCGCAATAGTATTATGATTGGTTCTTCGACTGATGAATTGTGGATGGTAGATGCCTCAGCGCCAGCCGATATGCTGTTTAATGTAGCGATGAGCAACAACATTGTTGTCGTTCATGATTTGCTTTTTCAGGATAATTTCCCCACATTCTTCGAAACGATCTGTACAGATTGTTATCAATGGACATCAGGGGACACATTATTTCTTGATATCAATAAAAATAATTTTCATCTTGACACGATGTCCATTGCTGAGTTGAAAGCTATTTCAATTCCGGGCTTCACAGATGATCTTGATGGAAATTTGAGGGATGTAAATACGCCGGATATAGGATGCTACGAATTCCAATAAAAAAGAATAAAGTTATCCGTAGTCTCAGACTACGGATAACTTTATTCTTTTTTATCGTTACTCGTTACTCGTTACTCGTTACTCGTTACTCGTTACTCGTTACTCGTTACTCGTTACTCGTTACTCGTTATTCGTTACTTGTCAGTGTATTTATCCTCGTCTTATCCACCATCATCAACATTATAAGACCTGCTATAAAAAAGAAAATCAATACCAGTACACTCATCCTCATATTCCCTGTGATGGAATTGACCAGTCCGAACATAAAGGTGCCTGAGATGATCGCCAGCTTAGATACAATATCATAGAAACTAAAAAAGGAAGTAGGATCATCTTTGCGCCCTTCAAGTAGTTTAGCATATGTGGCTCTTGATAAAGATTGAATACCACCGAGTACAAGGCCAACAAATCCTGCGATTGTAAAGAACTGCCATTTTTCCTGTGTAGCATATGCACCTGCACAGATGAGGATCCAAATCATTATCTGGATCATCAGGCTGAATTTATTTCCCTTAAGCTTTGATATTCCTGCAAATAATAAAGCACCCGGAATAGCAATTAACTGAAGAAGTAAAATGGTGATGATTAGCTCTGTAGTTTCAAATCCCAATTCCTGACTTGCAAAAATGGATGCCAGATAAATAACAGTATGGACTCCGGCGATATAGAAGAAATAAGAAATAAGAAACCGTTTGATGTGTGTGTCATCTTTTATTTTATGCCAGACTAAAATCAATTCATTCCAACCCTTTGTAAAAAGATTTTCTACATGTGATATCCTGTCATCCGAAGGAAGACGTCTAAACGTAATTTGAGCAAAACCAAACCACCAAAGCCCTACCAGCACAAATGAAATCCTTGAAGGAAGTGTCGGACTCGAAATCCCAAACCACTCTGGTTTTTGAATCATGAATAGGCAAAATATTAATAGCAACACACTCCCAAAATATCCATATGCATATCCCTTTGCACTGACACGATCATATTGATCTTCAGTAGCAATGATGGGCAAATAGGAATCATAAAAGACCAGCCCGCCCGCTGCACCAATAGTCCCCAGTATAAATGATGTAGTTCCAATCCACATTGTCTCAGGTGAATTAAAAAAAAATAAACCAATGCATCCAATAGACCCAACCAATGTGAATGATTTCAGGAAATACATCCTTCGGCCGCTATAATCCGCTATGCCTGACAGCAATGGAGATAGCAATGCAATCAGGATATAAGCTAATGTCACCGAAAAGGAATAAAGTGCTGAACTTGATATAAGTCCTCCGAATATGTTGATTTGCGCATCAGCAATATTTGAAAAATAAATCGGAAAAATAGCAGTAGAAATCACCAGGTAATATGCCGAATTAGCCCAGTCAAAATAAGCCCATCCATTGATGGTACGTTTATCATTCATTTCCATAGTTGGCCAGCAATAAGTTATAAAAAGCAAGGTAATTCAACTTGACGGAAATGAATGCTTTTAAGGTAATCCTCCTTTTTCTCCTAATGCATAATTTACAATTCTCCTTCAAAATTCAAAATTCAAAATTCAAAATTCGTTATTCCTGATTCCCTTTTCTCCCTATCTTCCACCGTTATGAGAATATTGATTCTTAGCAGGAGCCCTATTCTGTATTCCACGCACAGCCTTGTCATGGCTGCACGCCGTCGGGGACATTCCGTCAGAGTAGTAGATCATATGGCATGTGATCTTACCATACTTGATGGAAAATTAGGCGTTCGTTACCAGGGTGAATTTCTGGGTTGTCCTGATGCGGTGATTCCCAGGATAGGTTCTTCAGTCACGAGCTACGGAGCTGCTGTAGTAAGGCATTTTGAAATGATGAAGGTATATACAGTGGTGACGACGGATGCGCTGTTGCGTGCTCGTGATAAAAGGACAGCCCTTCAGTACCTCGCTGCGCACCAACTGCCGGTTCCTGATAGCGTTTTTACGGCCATGCCGGATAATGTCGAATCCATGCTTCGGATGTTGGGAGATAATTATCCCGTAGTGATTAAGATGCTCAATAGTACGCAAGGTCAGGGTGTGATTCTTGGAGAGTCTCTGAGTGCTGCCCAATCTATAGCTGAAGCATTTATACGATTGAGAGAAGAGATCCTGCTCCAAAAATTTATAGCGGAATCAAAAGGAAAAGATGTAAGAGTATTTATAGTCGGTGGCAAAGTAATAGCTACTATGGAAAGAAGTGCCCGTGATGGTGAGTTCAGATCAAACCTGCATAGGGGCGCCTCCTCAAAGAAGGTTCGGATTACTCCGGAAGAAGAAGAAATATCACTCAGGGCGGCAAGGCTCATGGGATTGGATGTAGCCGGCGTAGATATCCTCAGATCCGACAA
>JBATMM010000195.1:0-18159 GCA_049289835.1 Saprospiraceae bacterium
TTCTTTGCCATGATATTAAGGTTTTAGGTTAAAGCATTTTAAAGATCAAAGTTGAGGAGAATAAATGCTGAGGTTCTTATATAATTCGGAGAAATTATTATATAATTATAGAGAAAATAATACCTTACAACATATCCAGTCTCCCTTAACAAATAACCTGTCCAATTTTTTATAACATACAACTAATTGTTATGCAGGCTTCTATTTTAAAAATATTTTTCTTTTTTATAATGCTGGGTTATTCCCAAAGTATTTTAGCTCATGTGGCCTTAGACTATCCTCATGGAGGTGAGACATTCACTGAAGGACAGATCGTAACGATACGGTGGCATATTGTTGCTCCGCACGTGACTTTGAACTGGGATCTGTATTTTTCATCCGATGCAGGAGATAATTGGGTGCCTATCCAATTAGAAATTCCGCTGGACTCTTTAAGTTATACATGGCACGTGCCTTCGATTGCTACATCACAGGGCAGAGTGCGCATCATCCAGGATAATCAGGGCCAGGATTATCTCGCTATAAGTATGGATTTCATCATTGTACCGAATACATCGCCACCTTCCCTTGACGCACCTGCCGGTGATATCATCATTGAATGCGGCATGGGAAATCCTGAAGCCACTGTACAATCATGGTTAGATAATCATGGTGGCGCTTTGGCTACAAACCATTGTGGACAACTTAACTGGACAAATGATTTTTTTCAATTAACCAACAATTGTGGAAATACAGGTGATGCGATAGTAACTTTCACTGCGACTGACGAATGCGGTAGTACATACAGCGTTGCTTCAGTATATATCATTGATTTGACTCCTCCTTTAATTGATGTGCTTCCCATTAATAAAGTTGCTGAATGTGACGGACAAGGTAATTTACCTGATCTCAATGCCTGGCTCTTGAATCATGGAGGAGCACATGCTGTTGATGCCTGCGGTAATGTAGGGTGGACAAATAACCCTTCACCTTTGCTGCAGCAATGCAGTGCAACAGGTTCATCTATTGTTTCTTTTATAGCCACTGATGAATGTGGCAATAATGCTTCATCTTCTGCGAGTTTTACAATAAATGATCAGACAGAACCTGAGATAACAAACAATGCACAGAATCTGATCTTAGATTGCGATCCATCAAATGATCAGGTTATACAACAATGGCTTAATAATCATGGTGGCGCCGAAGCTTATGATTTGTGCGGAGCAGTACATTGGACACATGACTATTCGGCTTTGTCGTTCAGTTGTGGTTCAGCAGGTCATGCCGTTGTCAGATTCATGGCCACGGATGATTGCGGGAACAGCAGTATTACACCGGCAATGCTAAGTATCAATGATCATCTTGCACCTGTCATAAATCAATCAGCACAGGATGATACGATTGTCTGTGGTTCATTCAATCCTGAAGGCCTTATTCAAAGTTGGATTGACATGCATGGAGGAGCTGAGGCTACTGATTTTTGTGGAACGATAACCTGGACAAATGATTATGCAGGCCTGAGTGATACATGCGGGGTCACCGGTAGAGCAACAGTGATTTTTACAGCATCAGATGAATGTGGTAATAGCTCTACAACAAGTGCGAATATATCTGTGATTGATCAAATTTCGCCTGTGATTGATGTTGAAGCAAAGGACACAACGATTGCATGTGGTGCGCCAGAGCAACAATTGGTCATTCAAAATTGGGTTGATCATCATGGGGGTGCAGTGGCACATGATGAATGTGGAGATGTTATTTGGTTAGTTGATTTTCCATCTATTGAGGAAAATTGTGATACGACAGTAAGTTATGGTGTGACATTTACAGTTGTTGATGAGTGTGGGAACAGGAATTTTACAACAGCTAATTTTACAATAACGGGTGGAACTACTTCAAATACTCTACTTCCTGATGATTTAGAATTCAATTTATACCCCAATCCTGTGCAAGATTTGCTTAAGCTTGAATTGGGAACAATTTTTTCTATGCCATATCACCTTTCTTTGTTCGATGCTTGTGGAAAACTGTTGTGGTCTGGTCAGGATTCAAAAGACGTCATGTCTATTCCGATGAGTCAATATGCATCAGGTATTTATCTTCTGCATATTAGAATGAAAAATATGACTTACACAAGAGCAGTGATAAAGCAGTAAATGTTTTTTATAACCGTTTCGCTTCGACTCCGCTCAGCGACCGGTGAAGATTTACCTACTAAGTTTCGGCTTCGCTCAACTTGAACTATTATTTAAAAGTCTTTCAATTTACTTAAAGAACAACTTAAAATGAAGGAAGTAATTAAGAAATATTTTCTGGTTGAGCGGAGTCGAAACTACTTGCGGTAATTGTTCATCGGTCGCTGAGCGGAGTCGAAGCGAAACGATAAATCATCTAACAAGCGTCACGTCTCCTGCAAATGTTTTCAAATCTCCATTTGCTAATTCCACTACACAAACCCATGCCATCACTCCAGGCTGCATCTTCCTGCCCCTGAATAATCCATCCCAGCCAGAAGTCCCGTCAGCAGGAAAATTTTCACCCTGCCATACCGCATCACCCCATCTGTCATAGATCTGTAATTTTCTTACTTGCTTCACTTCACGATTACCGAATACAGTAAAGATGTCATTGATGCCGTCACCATCTGGTGTAAAAACATTGGGAATATAAATATTGACTTCTCGCCTGACTTCAATATTGATCACAGCAGTCGTCACACACCCATCGGCGGACCAGATCGTCAACGTATACTCAACGGATTCTTCAGGACTTGCCCATGGCTGGACACAATCAGTACAACTCAATCCTGCTGCGGGTGTCCAACGAAGAGAGTCTACAATGAAATCAATCTGTGGCACTAACAACACGCTGTCACCATATTGCAATGTAAATGAAGATGGAAGATCAACAGGAGGTAAATGGATGAGCGCCACATTCACTGTCAAATCAAAACTATCACAACCACTCACACTGTTTTGCCATGCATATGCATAGCTATCGTCGGATGTCGGCGTCACACTTTCACCCCATGGAAGCAATAAGGTGCTACCTGCACAAATAATCTCATCCTGAATAGCATGCGCAGGCTCATCTTCCAATGCCAATACAACAGGCACTAGATTACTTTCACAATGATCTATCGCCGGATCAATAGCCATCACATACAATGTATCATCGTGTGTAACATTAGGAAACAAAAATGTTGATCCGGTAGCTAATAAATTTTGCCCGGCTGCATCATCAAACCACTGATACGAACCCGAAGAACCAATGGCAGTAAGCAGGATATCACTTCCGGGACAAAGGAATGCAGGTACTGAATATGCAGGCACTGCCAGTTGTCCAAAAGTGACATCAAAGACGCTTTCTTCAATGACACAATGGTCTATATCACTGATACTCACAACATATATACCATCAACATTTACAATGATAGAATCTGAAGTAGCACCATTATTCCAAAGGTATGAAGCACCTACATCTCCCGCCTGTAGCGTAACAGAGGCGCCGGCACAACTAGTCACTACATTATCAGCTATGACAAGAGATTTGACTGTCAGATCAAGTGTGACCAGACTATCACAACCATTACTACCGGAAAGCATATTCGTATATGTTCCGGTTTGTGTCAGAGTCTGATTTGCAAATGCATAGCTATCACCGAAGCAAATAGATTCCGTTAAGAGCGTATTGGCCGCCGGATAAAATTGCAGATTAACATTCAAAAGACTATCACAACCACTGGGATCTGCATTTGGAACAGTGACCACTCCTGCAGGATTTGATTTATCAAAAACCTGTCCATGCACGACAAGGTTATCCTCAGGACATATCTTTGAAGAGATAGTTCTTATAGCATCAATCGCTGTCACTACAACTGTATCACGTTTTTCGCAACCATCTTTTCTTATGATCACCCAATACGTTCCCGGAACAGAAGTTATTCGGGTAGATAACACAGATCCGTTATTCCATTCATAAGTAGCACCGGCAACGGTTGCATCCAATAGAACACTTCCTGTATGATTGCACAATATGTCATCGGCAAGTGGAACATAATTAATAAATGGATTTGTGATGTCTACAGTCAGCGTTTTTATAGCAGTAGAATTTAACATCACATTGGTTACAGTGAGTGTTATGGTATATGTGCCCGGACCTGGAGGTACCCATACAGGATTAGCGTCTGTACTTGTCCCGTTTGGAAATTGCCATAAGTAGGTGATATCAGTTCCTGATGTGGACAGGTTTTGAAATGATACAGAATCACAACCTGTGTTTAATGCAAAGTCAGCAAGTACCTGATTGGGATCAAATGGAGAAGTGCAGATCACCGGGTCAGAAGGTGTAGCTGTAATCGTCAGCATCAGAAGGCCTTTAAGTTCAGGGCTATTACCTAATCCGGTTCTTTCAGGAATGGACACCTGCACATAGTATTCGCCGGGCGCCAGGCAATTGAGTGTGATGATATTGGTGCCTGAAGCACTGCAGACGATCGGTGTCATAGCACCACATCTGCCGGCAAGTATCCGGTAAGACAGGTCGCTTAGATTGACAGCGCTGCCCTGAAAGTTTTCACCCAGTTCAAAATTGAGATCCACCATGGGGCCGGCATTGACAATCGCATGAAACCAGGTTGTTTTTCTACCCGGTATCGAAAAGCATGAATTTCCATCGGGAAGTAACTCACCTACATCCGTACCTATGGTGTGACAGTCAATCAAGGTTGAACCTGTGACAGGATTGTTGTTGACCACATTTATTTGTATCGCATTTCTGCAAAAATCTCCGGGAGAATCTTCAAGCTTTATGATGGCACGGTAGGGCTGAATCGTATCAATGCGCAAACAGTGACGTACCAGTAAATAATATACGCCGCGATCAATACATCCATCGATCCATTCATGTCCGCCTGTATTGACAGAATCCATTGTGATCTGCACTAATGGACCTCCTGGTGTAGTTTCTGTATAAAGTGTCAGATCCTGAACATTTGCAAACCATCCATTGGGAATACCAATTTCCTGTAGTGCGCCATAAAAATGCCCGGTAGCCGAAGCTTCGAATCTAAACCATGCTGACTTGCCCGTCTTCGTATCATCACAACCCGGTGGATCGGTTACATTTTTTGTATAGCACAACAATGAAAAATCGACACCTGTAAAGGTATTTCCGGGAGCAATCTTTATGGTTGTGTATGGTGGTCCTGCTTCCAAAAGGTCGTTGATGACATTGGCGGTAATTCGTTCATCATAAGCCACAGGGAATGTAGGTCTTGGGTCATATTTGAGGGAAAGCGAAATAGCCTGGTTAGGGAGATTTGGTGGAATATTGGTGAATTGCGTATCAAAACTTGCCATGACATAATAGCGGACCTGATCACGTATGCAGCCACTCTTCGTAAAGACCAGATCATACGTGTATGAATCACATCCCGGTGACACATGACTTTTGATGAGCTTCAATCCCGGAATGATGACATTAGCAGGATCCATCAATGTGGTTTGCAGATTACTCCAGGGTATCGTACCATCTTCACTACTTTCATATACAGCGATAAGAGGTCGGTACGGAGGACCCATCAGTACTTCAGTATGCAGAGTACATATTCCTGAGCCGGACAATTTGAATGTGTACCAAAGATTTCTCCAAGGCTGAAGTGTAGGAGGAGGTGGATCATTTTGTAAAAAAAGTGGTTTGGGTACGCCCGGAGGTTGAGCATACACGAGGTCATTCAACTGGCCATCACACTGTGTCTCATCCGGATCAATATTCGTTGCGCCTGTGGTGCAATAAAATACATCGCGGCTTGGAGCCTGACCCGGTATCGTGGGATGGGTATCCAATAATTTTCCATTAACGAAAGTATTGGTGGTCGGGATCAGATCAAAATCGTAAGCGCGCCATGCATGATCAAAACGCGATTCAGCAGCTTCATCCACATAGATCGCAGGAGAGATCACAAGGCCTTTATGCGTATCGTTGGCAAAAATCGCAATCGTGTATTTTCCGGGAGGTAAGTCACAGATTTGTCGATTGTCTCTCCAGATACTTACACATGGATACACAGGAGGAACAGTGAGCATCGATAGTGGAGATGTATGGATATCAAAAGGATATACGGCAGTAAAGTAAGATTGGGCCAGATTCCGGATCTGCACAAATGAAGGTTTAGTGATCTCAAATACATACATCGATATCCTGTTGTAACCCGGAGCGCATGGTGCCACCGTATCTGGAATAAATGGAAAATCAGGATCGCAAAAGGTATCATTCGGAAACTGATAGATCACCCGTGTAAGCGCATTGGGAAATGCAGGAGGAGGTGTAAACCAATCTGTTATTCCGGCCTGGTAAGCTCTGTTGGATAAATTATAATTGGGTGTAATCACCGGAAGCAATCGGATACTGATCTGTGTTGTTCTGCCTACATCAACCGGATTACCTATCTGGTTCCACACTTTTGTGGTCGTATAGTTTGGTCCGCTACCATAGGATACCACAGTGTACCATCCTGCTTCCAATGGTGTACAATAATCATAAAAGAGATAATTAGTAAAACAATCTGTATGTAAAGTGAGTATGGACGCTAAATCAGAAGCTCTGCCTGTAAATAAGCTGAGTGAATTATTGGCAGTACCATTTTCAGAGATGATGACCACAGTTGGTTGAGCAAGATAAAATTCACGGTATATCAATTTCTCTGCACTTCCACAAGGTGGCATAAGTCCTCGATTGTCTTTGCATGAGAATACATCGGCACTACTGGAGTATACACCCGGCACTGGTCCTAATATGATCTCTTCTGCATTTGGCCTGCTATCATGTAGCGTGTTGTATATATTGAATTTGAATAAAGGTGCATCTCCTTTACTTACATTATCTACATCACCATAGCTTGCTAATGTATAAATTCCGGAAGTCACACATGAACAGAAATTCGGAAGACCCAGCAATGTAAGTGTGTCGTCATCCTGATTGATGCAAAATCCGGCATAGTCTATGAGCCCCGGAATGGTCTCACCGGCTGAATGTGTACCCGCAGTTGTGGCTTTCTGATTAGCATCGCCTTTAAGGAATGAATAATAAATCGGAGGAGCTGCTTTCAGATCAACGCGCAGATTAGCCATGCAGAGCAAACCGTCATCTGCTATGCCATCACCATCTGCATCACCGATATTGATCTCACGGTAAATAGCTTTCTCTCTGGTTGTTGTACAGGCATTCACACCCGGCAACACCGTGTTCTCACAGATAAACACTGCAGGTGTGGCATTGTAGGTGATATTATTTTGTAATGGATTTAAATTGTTGATTGAGTCCAGGTTTCCCGGTGCATCAAGTCTGAATAAACCCACATCAGGAAGTGATACTACTGTGAATGCTAATGTGAAAGTCGTGCCCAGTGTGCCATTTGTCCAAATATTATCATAATAGGCATGTGGAGAAAATGCGTATAAAGAACTTGACAATATCTGAATAGAATAATCACCCGCAGGCATACATTTCTCAAGATGAGTTATTGAGGGGAATTCAAGATATAGATCACCGGCAGGATTTGGTGAAGGACAGGCATTGCCCAATGTCTTTTTGAAAATGCGTGTGTAAAAAGCACCTCCGGGTTCGTAAGCCACAAATCTGAAATCTACATTTGAATCATCATGGAGTGTAAATGTAGCCCATGTGGTCAGATCAAAAGTGCCTGTGCCTGCTGTGATACTACCACTGGCAGGATTAGCCGGTGGGCAAATATTGTCAATGATGAAAGAATTGCAGTTTAACCTGTCAGTCCACGTCGTGACAAGACCAGGTGATGGAGTGGCAGCCAATGTGCCCAATTGATTGGAAGGTGAATCCGGTGGGAGTATAGGTAAGGACCATCCGCTGTTGGTTTCTGAGCGTTGTCTTACACTTATCCTGATATCGCTGAATGAAAAATCACGATGAAACACGATGTCAAGACTGTAGGTTGTATTAGGTTTGAGAATGCAGGGGAATTCAATAAATCTTGTGGTGAATCTTGCTTTAGTGACACCACAATCTATTTGTGTCAATGTGGATGGAACTGAATTTCTGACATTACCTTCGAGCAATCTATAACCTGCGACATCGGTACTGGCACCCATTGGAAAAGTGAAGTCCATGAGATCAACATTGGCTCCTGTGGTGAATACATACCAGGTACTTTTTACATAAAGAGCTTTATTGGTTAATGGCAGGCAATTGTATTCGCTCGGATCTTCTATGCTCTGACATTCTATGTTATGCGGGTCTGATATGTCAGATGCACCGATCGGCAATCCACCGTTAAAGACATATGCATCAGTGGGACAATCAAACTTTGAATCGATCGGATGATTGGGACAACCCAGGTCGACTTTCAAAAAAATCGTAGCATTCATGGCGGCACTTCCTGTGACCTGGATAAGATATGTGCCGGGCTCGAGACAAGGATTGGTGACATCACCTGAACTGATGAAGGCTCCGAGTTTGCTTGCGCTACCGGGTACACAAGTGGGTGACAGATATACTGTGACGCCGGCGTCGCCCGGATTGGATATAACGCTACCGGCAGAGACAGCCATTTCAATTCTGGCACTTCGTCTGGTGGGTATGCTAAAGGTGAACCAGACTGATTTGACATGATTAGGAGCAAATTGAAAAAATTCACCAACCTGGGCTGTAGCCAGTGTCATGTCTGATGTGGAAGAGGTATAGGCACCATAATCATATCCGCCTCCGGTGAGATTGATGACGGTGGCACTGCTGCAGCTATCATTTGATGGTGGGGGAGGATTGAGGAGCCTGAAAGAAAGCAGGAGACCTACAAGGGAAAGGACGATGAAGATTATAATCTGGTTTTTCAATATTGTGCAAATTGGTCTTTAAATATTGGTCTGGCGACCGGTTTTCTGAAGCCAGTAGACTAAAGCTAAGAAGACTTGGGGAAAGAATGGTATTTCGGGTGTGAGGAAGGGTGATAATTGACGGGGAGTTTACAAAAGGCGGAATGCTTCAACAAGCCAGACTCATCCTTGTGCTACAGCTCAGCAACCGGCGGATGAGGTTGAAAAGGCGGAAAGGGCAGAAAGGGCAGAAGAGGTGGAAATCCATGTCCTCTTTTTTTTACTGCAGATTACGCAGGATCTATTTCAAAGATTATTTACACAAAAAGTAATCGAGGATAATCAAGAAAAATCATGATGATCATGAAGATGCTTCGGCTTGCTTTACGCATCCATGTACTACAGCTCAGCAACCGTCTGCGTTCTAATTTTTTGTCGCAAAATTCGCTGTGTTGCTGAGCTGTCGCAAGAGGATGAGTTACCCAGGTCGAAGCATTAACGCAAATTAAACCTGTATAAGAAAGCACCCGAATAGTGAAAGTGATCTTAAATTTTCTTATTTCATGCTTCGACCAGCTATACTCATCCATGTGCTACAGCTCAGCAACCGTCCGCGTCCTCTTTTTTTTATCAAGATTACACAGAAATTATTTTATAAATTATGAATGCAAAAAGTACCCGAGAATAATCATGAAAAATCATGATGATCATGAAGATCAGCGTTCTTAATTATTGCCGCAATTTTCGCTGATTAACGCAAATAAAATCCCTGCTCCCTGCTTTTTTAACCGCAGATTACGCAGAAATTATTTCAATAAATATTAACGCAAATTATTTTTTGTGTTTTACTGGATACCTTTGGTGAACCCTAACTATGAAAAGCACCACCTGCAAAGGCCAGAAAGGCAATTTCCTGGAGGAGTATCTCAGCCAGTCTGCTGCGCTTCATGGTGCGGAGGAAATCAAAAAGGAGTATGGATATGATTTGGCACCTAAGCAATGCCGTACCTGTGGGTATTGGCATCTTCTTCCTGTCGAGTCAAGAAGGCAATGCTTCCTCTGCACGGACAGCTCACTATTCCAGAAAGACCTTTATTCCTCGAGAGATGAAGCACTAAGCATTGCGGACAGGCTTCGAAAGGAAAAGAAAATTCAGTTGTATCCGTATAAGTGTCCGCATGGGAGTGGATGGCATTTGAGTAAGTCTTCGGGTGGAGTGGGGAAGAAGGGAAAATAATTCACTCATAAATGCAATATGTCATCCTGATCCTCATCAGAAAACTTGCGAGCCTGAAAAACTGTACGATCGAGTCTCGGAATCTCCTGATTCAGATAACCATAGGCAATGCTGTTCAGATATTGATGCAATAACAATCTCTCCTTCCAATCCATCGATGAATGATCATTCAGCTCTTTATCGGCTTGTTCAAATGACAGGATTTGAAAATGAGTTCGATCAAGTTTAAATGAATCCATAATGATCAAATTTACGGAATTATTAAGGAAGAGGTTTAACCGTTGTTACCTGAAGGAAACAACCAGCAACCAATTTCTTTTCTAACTTTCAACAACTAACAGCCTGTCTGCTTTCTTCCAACCAACAACCCTTAGTCCAAACGCATTTGACTTTTCCCAGGCCAAAAGAGGAAGGAGTGATTCATCTGGGCCAAAATTGATTTAATAGAATGAGGCAATGCAAACGAATTCAAATTATGCCCCTCTCAAAATCCTCCTTCAAGCACCATCTCCAATGCCCCTCCTATCACTAGCTCCATTTTCATAAACCTGAGGTATTAAAACCTAAGACTCCAGGCGACTTCGACATGATGCTTGACAAACAAGTCTAAATGGTCGAGAAGGAGTATTACAAATTGTTTCCTGAATCCTCCTTTCGCAAAACGGAGAACCGTATCTTCTTTTATTGCTCGATGCGCTCGCAATAAAAATTGTAATTGAATCGCATTTAAAACGATAGTGTAGATTCGGCCTACTTGAAATCCGGCAACATTTTCTAAGATTGAAAATCTGTATCATTCTCCAGGATTGAAATCCTGCATTCATTTCCCAGGATTGAAATCCTGGGCTAGAAAATCGTTTGCGCCTACGGCACTAATGTTTGACATTCATGGAATGTCGAACTTCAATGCCGTAGGCATGACCGATATTGTAACGGTGGAATTTATTCCGCCGGAATTTCCCGGGTGCGCGACTACCTCATGGATTGCCTATATAGAATGCGTTTTGCGAGAGCCAAGAACTGTGAAGATTACATTGCCAATTGCTCTTGGCCTATTGTCAATGACTCTTCTTCAACCCAAACCTTTCCTCAAGCAACTGTTCAATTTTCTCTATAACAGATTCCCTGCTTTCATTCGGATCGACATGCATCGAATCAAGTGCATCACCTACCATGTCCATGATCATGTCGTACCTCGCGAATACTTTCCTGCATTGTATTTCATCGCCTGTTTCCCAATAATTGCTTTCATCGTAGAGGTCAAAGTGGGCAAAATATTTTTCTGAGAGGTAACGAAGAAATTTGATGATGGCTATATGTTGCTCGACGCCGGCATACTGTGTTTTGGTAAAGACACCGCATACAGCTTCTTCAGGTATATCGTCACCAGTGGTTTCCTGAATGTAGGAATACAGGATCGGATTGATCAGCATTCCATGATCAATGTGAAAAGTTAGCCATATGGGTTCGCTGCCTTCTGGTGTAATTAATACGCCATCTAACGGCGTGCCTGCCACTGCAGGCAATCGTTGATAATGCCACTGCATACTGATGGCAATGTCCGTGGCTTCGTCAATAAGTGGTTGCAAATCTGACGGATTCCGGAGCTTGCCGGAATAATGAATTGTAAGTCCCATGATTCAACTGGTTTAAAAAAGTGAGGTAAAAATTTGTTTTCGAATGAAAATTAAGGATAAGTGTACAGGTTTGCAAATTTTATTTTTAAAATTCTTTTTCGCAAAACGGAGTTTTGCTGACGCACGAACATAGGCGCAGCCTACGCTCAACCGTGTTGTTTTTAATTGCTCGCTGCGCTCGCATAAAACTTCATCCTCAAGGCACAGCCTTGAACACACCAGGACGTCGGTCAACCGACGCCCAACATTTGAGTTTTTTATTGCTCGCTGTGCTCGCAATAAAAATTATAATTCCAACTAATTAGATGGTTGTAGAGACGACGATTTACGGTTGGTGTGATTCGACTTGCTCTTCACATCCTTGTGCGACAGCTCATCAACCGCTAACGCATGAGGTTGAGTAATGCAGGTCGAACCATCGCGTCTCCAATTATGCACAAATCAATTCAAAAAAAATCCGACTATTTCTTTTTTTGGTGGTGGCGTATGAAGATTCTCAACCACATCCATAGGATCCATGCGCTTTAGCAAATCCATAATGCGTTCATCCATGATTTCCCCGGATCTTCCGACTTCTCCGACTCGACCGTCCAATGCGTCAAGTCTACAGATCATCTGGCCAACCCATTTTTCCATAAAACGGAATTCATTTTCACAACAAATCTTATCGTTAGTCTCCCAATACTGACTTTCATCGACGAGGCTGAAGGCTGAAAAATAGGTATCGCTCAGATGCCGCAGATAGGTGATGATCTGCATATGTATCGTGGCTCCGGCAAAATGCGTTTTCGTCTCCATAAGGTGATCTTTCTTTATCCGCTTCCCCATATGCCTGGAAAATTCATAATCTTCCGGTGAGACGAGCTGATGATTCTCAAGGAATGTCATCCATATCGCCTGACTTCCAGTCGGTGCAAAGGCAATGCCTTCAATCGGAACTTCGAAGGATGGCAGGATTTTTTCATAACCCCATTTCATTTGGTTGCATTGGTGAATAACATCTTTGATGAGAGAAGGTAATTGCTCCAAAGACCGGAGCCTGCCGGAATAAAAGATTGTGATACCCATGGCAACTGGTGAGTTTACGGGTGAAGTAATTTGTTTTCGGAAATGAAATTAAGGGATAGTCATTAGTTGTGCAAATTTTTTTTAATAAAAATTCGTATTCACAAAACGGAGTTTTGCAAACGCACTGACGTAGGCTCAGCCTGCGCCAAACAGTATCCTTTTAATTGTCGCTGCGCTCGCAATTGATGTCTAATTATTCCTAAGACTGAGCAATCGCCGTAGTCGGAGCAAAAAGACATCACTCAAGGCACAGCCTTGCAAACACACGAATACTTCGGCTCCGCTCAGCACACCGCGTAGGTAAACCAACGCTCAACAATTGTAGAAATAAAAAAACAGCGCATCACGCTCAACAATTGTAGAAATAAAAAATGAGCGCTCTGCGCTCATTTTTTTATATGTATGAAATTTTATTTAATACTCTCTGCTTTTAACCCCTTCAGGGGAGAGATTTCGCAGAAATCGATGGGGCTCAATTCCACACCGAAGTCATATTGACCATCGTCGCTGAACTACCCGGCTGGTTTCTAAGGAGGATTGCAGTTCCGGGACCGGAACCGCGATGTATGGTAGCATGATTGAGTATCAGATTTCCACTGTTGAAGAATGCACCTGTTGAGGCATTGGCACCGGCTGTGATGGTGAGATCTTTAAATTCAATATTGGTACCCGCAATAATATTAAAGTAACCTGTCGGACCTGACCAGGTAAGATTTGTATTGGCACCAAGCCCGATGAAGGTGAGATTCTTATTTAATGCAACTACTGATCCGCCGAAAAGGACTGTTTGACCAGCCAGTGCAGCACTTATCCTGATCGTATCGCCCGGATTGGCGCATGCAATCGCTGCATTTATACTACCCGGAGCACTTCCACTAGTCTGTGTCACCAAAAGTGTGCAATTAAAATAAACTGTGTAATCTTCAGCCTGTCCATATGTACCGACATTACATGCATCAGCAGGTATATTGTTAAGTCTGGAGAGAATCCGGGCACGTAGATTTTTATGGGTGACTACATTCGGTGATGATGGAGTTGTAAATGAAATTGTACGTGTCCCATTGGTGTTAACAGGAAAGGTTCCCACACTTTCACCTGCTTCCAGATTCCCATTGTTATTGTAATCAATAAAAAAGTTAGCGCCCTCAGGATTGTAGACACCGGTTTGGACAGTGACATTGTAAAGTGTGTTCATATCAAGAGAGGTAGCATTACCACATGTGTAATCATGATAATCGCCATCATCCGGTGGGCTCACTCTATCAATAGTACCAAGGGCAAAACGATGAATACCTATAAAGGCCATGCTTGTCGTATTGCTATTGGGGCTGATTGTACATCCTGTGTTAGCAACAGGTCCTGTAGAAATGACATTGATAAAATTATACTTTGTGATCTCCGTAGCACCAGAATTGACAGTAAGCTTTACAGAATAAGTTCCGGGTGTATTGTATGTATGTGTTGGATTTTGTGTGGTGTAATCCGTCGTACCATTATTATCAACATCCCATGCCCAGGTGCCGTTGGGATGAATACTGGCATCGTAAAAGTGAACAGTAAGACTTCCTGAACATGTAGTAGTCACATCGGAAGTAAAATCTGCAACAACACCTGCCGAAAAAATATCAGTTGTAAACAAACCTCTTCCATGCGTACCGACAAGCACCATCTTATCTGATGAACGATACTTTAGCATGTCACATCTTGTGTTTGCAAGTCCGATATTGCTGGTTCCCCAGACAGGAGCAGTGACAGTATTGTGTGCAAAATTATCTGAAGAATAAACTCCGATTTCAGTCGCCGCCAGCACCTGATTACGGTTGTCAGGATTATAGATAGCCCACCGTACGGGAATATCCGGAAGGTTTCCTTCTTTGTTATACCAATGTCCTCCACCATCGGAGGTTTCCCATAAAGAAATGACACCATAATTTGAAAAAGAAACAAGCAGATGATTGTCATCTTCACCTGTATCAATATTTGAAATCCATCCCACGGTTGTAATGGGTGTTGCTCCATTGTCAATTCGTGTCAATGTAGGGGCTCCGGTGCTTGCGCTGACCACTTTGTAAACACGACCTGAAGCTGTACCAAAAAAAAGTACATCATTGAATGGACTGACTTTGAAAGCAGATGCTTTTGTGCCACCGATTGAAAATAACAAATTAGTTGTTGGCGGAATGGCAAGAGCATCAATGCCACTATACCTCTTGATCGTATCATTACCACCTGATGCGTATAGAATTTTCCGTGTATTGTCATAATCACCAGGGTTGATAAAAAGACCGGAAATAGTATTATTTACAATCAATCCAAAAGAATAACCATTATCGAGTGATCTGAAAATGTAATTATAGGTATATGCGGCTAATTGATTATCCGGATCGACCTGATCAACAAAACAAAAAGCCCCATCACCACCTGTTACATCTGTGGACTGGCCTTGAGGTATCCTCAATTGTATCGTGCCATTGTCTTGTGCACCCCCTAAAAAATAATTGGAGTTGTATTCATTTCTGGTCGCACAGGAGTAGAATTGAGTGACATTAAATCCTTTGTTCTGATCATCGAAAGAAGGTGTTGCACCTGTATTTCCTGCATTTGACGAATAAAATACACCGGCATCATTGCCGAAGACCACTTCATTTGGTAATGTTGGCCTAAATGCTATCACATGTTGATCTGCATGCACATATGGTTTGGAAAATCCCCCGTACCAATGTGAAATACCTGTCCAGCTAGTCCCCCCATCTGTTGTCCTGAAAAGATCCCTTCCTCCTGCAAGAACTACATTGGAATTGGTGGGATGAACGGCCATAATTAAATCATACCAACCTTGTCCGACAGTGAAATGTGTTGTATTGTCATCTACGATCTTAGGGATAGTTTTAGTTGTCCAGGTCTGGCCACTGTCAGTAGACATTTTTAGCCATTGGATATCATTAGGGGTTGCACCGTTTGCACTTACGGCATAAAGCACAAGGAAATTGGAAGGTGCACAAGCGATTTCAATTCGCTGAACACCAGTGACATTAATATTTGTGGAAATGTTTCGCCATACAGCGCCATTACTTGCATTCCGGGTTTTGTATAATCTTCCGTCTGAACCCATCCCAAAGCTGGCATACACATCTCCGTTCGCGGCTATTTCGACGTCTGCTGCCCAATCATAGAGTGATCCGGAACCTGTGTATACTGTGAGTACTTTTGTCCAGTTGGTGCCACCATTAGTGGAACGCATAATGCCGCCAGCATTGATGAAATAGCCACGTGTCGCAGCATAAACAGTGCCATCTGCCTTGACCACTATTTTTTGAATGTTATGGAAATCACTTGAGCTATTAAACGCTCCGGGTGCTGTGCTGGCTAATAATGTCCAAGAACCTCCTCCGTTCGAACTCTTCCAGATACCGCTGCCATCCTGTGAGCCACCATTCATCCAGCCTTCACCAGTACCTGCATATAATTCCTGTGTATTGGCAGGATTATAGGCTAATGTAGTCACTGCGATATTGTCCCAAAAGTCATTGACTTTATTCCAGACCGGATCGGCTATAGTGACATCATTTGTGAACCAGAGACCACCTCCGACACCACCTGCCCACACTTTTTTGTGGGTAGCATCATTCGGGTCAAACATGATAGCGCGTGTCCGACCACCGACATTGTAAGGTCCGCGCTCTTTCCATGAGACGCCGGAAATAGGAGCTCTTTGTTTCATGGCACGTTGCAAATCCATGTTTGCTTTGAAAAGTCTTTCATAAGGTACAGCACCTAAAGCAGGATCCATGGTTTTCATGAAATCTAGTTCAAAGGCAAGATCGGGTCTGTCTTGTGCCGGTGTTTCTTCCCATTCCTCTTTTGATTTGTGGGGACGTGTATAAAATGGATGATGAGTGATGCGGTCACCCCATGCCAGTTTTGAGGATTCGATGGAATCAAGTTCCGCGCAGGTTAATTGACCAGCTGATGAGGTATTTGATTTTTTCGGTAAAGAATCATTAATATGGAAAATGACAGAGGCAGACAGGATAATAAAAATGAACAGCAGAAAAAATATAGAATTTTTTCTCATCCGGTCGGAGTGTTGACTTGGCATGCGGGGTGGGTTTTCAAAAATTCAATAAATGGATGCGAAAACAAAGATAGTGATGTTTTGGGTAAAGAAACTTTTGAGGTTAAAAGATAAAAAATGTTACGCAAAACGGATTTTTGCGAACGCACGAACGTAGGTAAACCTACGCTCAACGAGGGTAGAAAGTAATTACAGCGCTATCCAATTTTCAATTTTCACTTTTCCTTTGAAATTCAAAATTCTCTATTCACAATTTCTTTTTCAATTCTTTATTCTTTCATTTTCATACTCCCTGCACATGCATCTCCTTCTTCAATCCCATCGAGCCAGATCTGTAATGTCCTGATCCGCTCGTTAGTCAGATCGGTTTGATATAAAGTATAGCACATCCGTTGTATGCTACCATATCCGGCAGAAGCCGGGTATTTCAATTGTAATTCGGCATCACGAAAGGTGATCCATATACGTTGCGCTATTTTCAGATTTTTAAGAAAGAGGGAATCATCTGCATAGGCTTTCTGTATTTTTTTATACAAGACATTCAATGTAGAATCTGCTGTTTTGAATCCTCGTGCGGCATCGTCATTCATATCGGCCTGTGTCTGCGCGAATAGTGTACAGGACATGATGAGGAAAATCGATATCAAGATTGATTTCATTTGGATGGTATTAATTTTGGTAAAATGGAATTTGGGCATTTACATCCTGATCATCTTCCCATGTTGCGATGCACCAGTTGAATTTGAAATGATGAAAAAGTATAATCCCGGATCAGTCAATTCATAATCAAAGGATACATTCGGTGAAGTCAACATCTGTATTGTGATCATTCGTCCTGTGGCATCATAAATAATAAATTTCGCAGGTAATTCATTCTTCAGATTCCCTTCGAAATGAACGATGCCATTTGTTGGATTTGGAGAATACTTTAACCATTCCCTGCTTTGAGACGGATTTAAAACTGTCGTTGTTGTACATAATCCCGGCATATTCGCATCCAGCCAATTTATTCGTTTGGTGATCCATGATTTGAGCGTGTCCAATTCTGCAGGATAAGTTGTAGCCACTGCACCCACTTCAGGAGCAGGTCCACTGATGCCGAGGATAGGCCATTTTTTGAAATGTCTTTTCTCTGCATTCTGTACACTGACCCCCATGCTGTCGATATAATTAAAAATATACGTGGTATCAAATATTGTCTCGCGATATTCCTGATATGTACATTTCAAATTATTGAGGAAAGTAGTATCCTCAAACAAACGAATATACCATCCACATGAATAATTGTCCGTCGGGCAATCATTGATATGATGTGCC
>JBATMM010000196.1:0-17720 GCA_049289835.1 Saprospiraceae bacterium
TACCCGATGGAATCGTGTGGAGTACAGTCTTCTTACCATCAATCCAGATTGTATGACCGGCATTCGGACCTCCCTGGAACCTGCAGACTAATTGATATTGATCCGCGAGATAATCCACAATCTTTCCCTTGCCCTCATCTCCCCACTGAAGGCCCAATAATACATCTACTGCCATGTGTATGATTCTCTAAAAAACAATGGGCGCACGGCCCTGAAGGGGGCAAAGATAAAAAGCAAAGGGCATAGGGCATAGAGCAGAGGGCACGGATAAATCTATGTTTCATTTGCCATTGACCACTTTCTATTGTCTATTGTCGCAAATTTCTCTCATTCACACCAATTAATTCTCTCCCTAACTCCGGGTTGCGCAGCACACAGGATAGAAACTGAGCCTTAGAAGTTTACTGAGAAGTTACGCGGTGATGGGATATATTGCCGCAAATTCCGCTGATTCTCGCAAATTGATTCACTGCGCTTCCTTTCGCCTTCGCCTCAGCCTCAGCCTTTCTTACACCCTCCCTTACAATGCCCATACAAATTCAAACTATGATGCTCGATCGTAAAATTCAGAAGATCGCCCATTGTCATTTTGATCTGTTGAATACGTGGATCACAAAACTCAACCACCTTACCGCATTCAAGACAGATGAGATGATCATGCTGCTTGAAGCCATGTGATTTTTCGTACTGGGTGAGATTTTTTCCAAACTGATGTTTCGTGATGAGATCACAACTGACAAGGAGCTCTAAGGTATTATATACTGTTGCGCGACTTACTCTGTAATTTGAATTCTTCATGTGTATGTACAAAGCTTCAGCATCGAAATGATCAGTGCGTGTGTAGATTTCTTCAAGAATAGCATAACGTTCCTGTGTACGACGAAGATTATTTTTTTCGAGATGCTTTGAAAATATTTCTTTGACATCTTCAATAGTTGTCCGCACCGCTATCCGTGTTGCCGCTGATACAGAAGTCATAGGATTAGTTTTCACGGTATACAGATGAGATGCCTTGTAGGTTCTTCAATGCGCGGATCACCATGTTCAACTGGTTTTTATTATTGACCACGATGGAAACTTTTCCTTCGAAGTAGCCCTGTTTTCCTTCAATGCTCAGTGAACGGATATTTATCCCAAGTCCAGAACTGATTTTATTCGTTACTCTTTCGATGACACCAGGTCCATCATCAACACCCGTGATTTTCAGATTGACGACAGATTGCATAGTGCCTGATGTGACCCATTCTGCTTTTTGCACCCTGTACCCATAACTTGCGATTAGGTGTGTGGCATTCGGACAATTACTCCTGTGAATTTTCACCCCTGCACCTGCAGTCACATACGCAAAGATTTCATCACCTACTACCGGATTGCAACATGTTGCCAATGCATACTTATACTGTTCGCCATCCTCACCTCCGATACTGATACGTGCCTGTACAGTATCCTTCCCCAGAGCAGGTGAAGTAGAAGGTTCGGTATCCGTTACACTTGTGCGATGAGGTTGTTTGACAGGGAAAATAATTTTACCACCTTCCACGCCAAACTCCCTGATCTGAGCCATATCGAATTGATCAAGAGCGATATCATAATAGAAATCCATTCTTGAATTGTATCCGAAATATTTGACGAGATGATCTACATTTTCTTCAAGATCTGCCTTCATGCCCCGAAGCTTGCGTTCGAGTTTTTCCATTCCTTCTTCAGCCTGATCTTTCTTCGATTCTTTAAGCGCGGTGCGGATTTTGGCTCTTGCTTTTCCGGTCACCGCCATCCGGAGCCATTCCTCGTTCGGCTTTTGATTGCGGCTGGTGATGATCTCTACCTGATCTCCATTCTGAAGCTTATAGCCCATCGGAACCATCTTATTGTTGATCTTGATGGCTGTGGCATGGTAGCCTATATCGGAGTGAATGGCAAATGCAAAGTCAAGCGCTGTGGCTCCTTTTGGCATTACCTTCAGATCACCTTTTGGTGTAAAGACATATAATTCTTCAGCATAAAGATTCGTCCTGAAGTCACTGAGGAATTCAAGTGCATCCTTATGCGTGTCATCGAGCATATCACGGATATTGTCAAGCCAGTTTTCGTAGATATACTGTTGTGTATTTACATTTTTATATTTCCAGTGTGCAGCAAATCCTCTTTCCGCTATTTCATCCATTCGTTCAGTACGGATCTGAATTTCCACGTATCGTCCTTTAGGCCCGATCACTGTCGTGTGCAGTGATTCATATCCATTCGACTTAGGTGTGGTAATCCAATCCTTCAATCGTTCTGGAATAGGTGTGTGCGTTTCTGTGAGGATGCTATAGACAAGCCAGCAAGCGGCTTTCTCTTTTTCAGTAGGGACATTTAGTACAATACGTATGGCGAAGAGATCATAAATTTCTTCGAAGGGTACCTGTTTCTTTTTTAATTTATTATAGATTGAAGCTATTGATTTCGGCCGGCCTACAATCCGGTATTCAAATCCGAGTTCCTCAAGTTTTTCTTTGAGAGGCTTAATAAATTCCCTGATGTAACGTTTGCGTTGTTGCTCGCTTTCAGTTAGTTTTTGTTCGATCTCTTCATATATCTCTGGCTCCTGAATGGAAAGTATAATGTCCTGAAGTTCTGATTTGATATTGTACAATCCTAACCGGTGGGCGAGGGGAGCATAGATATAATCTGTCTCAGCGGCAATGCTCAGTTGTTTCGTCCTTGGCATCGGGCCGATGGTCCGCATATTATGCAACCTGTCAGCGATTTTAATCAGGACAACCCTGACATCTTCAACAAGTGTTGAAAGTACTTTTCTGAAATTTTCGGCTTGTTGCGAAGGGGCATTGTACAAGCCATCCAATTTGGTGAGTCCATCTACGATATTTCCGATTTTATCACCGAATTCTCTTCGGATATCTTCCATCGTGACATCGGTGTCTTCGACGACATCATGGAGAAGGGCACAAACAGCCGCTGTAGGGCCAAGACCGATTTCACTCACGCAAATCCTGGCTACTTCGATAGGATGGAAAAAATAAGGCTCACCACTTTTCCTTCGCTGTTTACTGTGGGCCTCGAGACCCATTTCAAAAGCTTTGCGGAGATTCTTCTTATCTGTTTCGTCCAATGGGGCAGGCAATGCCTTCATGAGCCTCTTAAACTCTCGTTGGAGGGCTAATTGTTCACTTTCTGTTGTGCCTGACTGAATATGTGGCATGGTTACACAAGTTAAGGACAAAAGTATTGATCAGGAAGTTAATGGCTTGTGAAGTCGGAGATAGATTAACACAGCCTTTTATTATCTCGTTCATTTTTTCAATTTATGTCTACATTTGCAGCCGTTTTTGGAATTAAGCGGGTATGGCGAAATTGGCAGACGCGCTAGACTTAGGATCTAGTGCCGCAAGGCTTGGGGGTTCAAGTCCCTCTACCCGCACTTTCTTCCTTAAACTTTTAGACCCTTGTAAGGGTTTTATGCCGGGCTTTCCTTCCTCAAAAACTAAATGAAAACCCGGATTTTATTGATATTCTCTATTCAACAAGTTACTTCGCCGAAGAAACCCTCAAATACCATACTCAAGGATGAAAATTGATTTTAACCGTTTAGATGACCTCAACGCAAGGTTAACACTTGTGATCGAACGCGCTGACTATCAGGCCAAACTCGATGAAAATCTCAAGAACTACAGTAAGAAAGTCAGTATCAAAGGATTCAGATCAGGAAAAACACCTAAAAGCGTCCTGACAAAAATGTATGGTAAAGGAATGCTCGAGGAAACTGTTTCTAATATACTGAATGAAAAGCTTTTTGGATACCTGGAAAGTGAAAAAATTGAGATTTTTGGCAACCCTGTGATGGCTACTGATGCAGAACCTGTTGATTTTAATCCAAAGGTCCCGGATGATTACACCTTTGTTTTTGAACTGGGACTGAAACCTGCTTTCGATCTCAAATACAATTTTGAATCACCCCTGAGTATCAAAAAAGCCATCACTGATCAGAATGCGCTCGATGATGATATACAGCGTTATCGCCGTGTTTTTGGAGCAGAGGTTCCGGTTTCAGAAGGGGCTGTCGAACAACATGACAGGGTTAGTATAAAATTGAATAGAATAGGAGAAGAAGTAGCAAAAGAGGAAGGAACTGAAACCGTTGTTGATCTTGAACGCATTCAGGGAGAAGCTAAGACCGACCTTATAGGAAAACAGGTTGGGGATACCATGGAGGTCGATCTTGAAAAATTTATGGGTTATGCCCGTGCCATGCTGGTCAAAAATACCCTTGGGCTAGACGCTGATCCCGATCCTGACAAGCCTCTGAACTACAAAATCACAGTCCAGAGCATAGCCAGACCGCAGATGACTGAACTCAGTGGAGAGCAACTTTCAAAATATGTAGGCAACCAGGTTGAGGATGAGGCCTCTTTCAGGAAAATGCTTGAAGACAGAGAAGAAAATTCAAATCAGACCAGAACGAACGATATGAGGAAGATGGCAATTCGCCATGAACTTCTTAAAGCGAACCCATTCGATATTCCTGAGACATTTTTATTGAATTGGGTTAACGCACAACGCCAGCAAAAAATAGAAACAGGATCTCGTGAAGCCGGAAATTTATTTCGTGAAGCCAAGTGGTCTTTGCTTCTCAATAAAATAGCTAAGGAAGAAAGCCTTGAGGTAACTGAAAAAGATATTCAGAGCCAGGTGACGAAATGGATCCTTGAGAATGTAAACTACAGGCAGACCGATATCCGAAAACTAATGAAGGAACTCCATGCCAATGAATACTTTATGAGCACGATGAAAGAAAATGCACTTGAAGAAGTAGTCTTTGCCGACATCTTGCCTAGATACACCTTTGATGAAACCGGAGCGACAGCAGAAGAATTTGAGCATGCATTCCATGATCTTCATCATCATTTGTTTGATCATGGTGAACATTCACATGCGTAATACCCTTAATTTAGCGTTTTAACTTAAAAGCCACTTCTTAAATATGAGTAACCATAACGAGTTTTATAAATATGCCACTAAGCATGCAGGTATTTCAGGTACTCACCTTGATAAATACATGCAAACGTCAGTACCGGATATCAATGGCTTTACTCCCCAGGTTATCGAGGAGCGCCAGATGAATGTCGTGGGTATGGATGTTTTCTCCCGACTGATGATGGACCGGATTATTTTCCTTGGCGTACCCGTCAATGACTATGTAGCCAATGTTATCCAGGCGCAGTTGCTTTTTCTGGAATCAACTGATAATAAACGGGATATCCAGATGTTTATCAATAGCCCGGGAGGTAATGTGATTTCAGGTCTCGGCATATACGATACGATGCAGTATGTCTCTCCTGAAATTGGGACTATATGTACAGGACTTGCCGCTTCAATGGGTGCTGTATTGTTAGCTGCAGGAACAAAAGGAAAAAGAACTTGTCTGCCACATAGCAGAGTGATGATCCATCAACCGAGCGGAGGCATGCAGGGACAATTTACCGAAATGGAAATTTCGTACAATCTGATCAGAGGAATGCGTGATGAACTCTATGCGATCATGGCAAAACATACCGGTAAAACGGTAGAGGAGATTGAAAAAGATTCTGATCGTGATAACTGGATGACATCTCACCAGGCAAAAGAATATGGTCTTGTCGATGAAGTTTTGACGAGAAGTAAATAAGTAATTCACATTTGTTGGAGAAAATTCCTACAAAGGCAAGACACCAATTCAGGAGTTTGCACCTGCAATTTTTAAATACTGTTTTATGAAGACAAGTGATGATCAATTCGGCTGTTCATTTTGTGGTCGCGATAAAAAGGAAGCACTTATCCTTATAGCAGGTATTGAAGGTCATATCTGTGAGCTTTGTGTTGAACAGGCCTATGAGATCGTGCGCCAGGAACTCTATGACAATGATGAAAAATTAAAAAAGAAGGAAGAAAATCTCGATGTTCCTGAGCATATCACGCCTCAACAAATCAAAAAGTATCTTGACCAGTATGTGATCGGCCAGAATGAAGCTAAAAAATGTATAAGTGTAGCTGTCTACAATCATTACAAAAGGATCAAGAATAAATCAATTGATGAAGTGGAATTGGAAAAATCCAACATTCTTCTTGTAGGACAGACAGGTACCGGTAAAACATTAATCGCTAAGACGATTGCAAAAATGCTGGATGTTCCATTTGCTATCGTAGATGCCACAGTATTTACCGAAGCGGGATATGTAGGTGAGGATGTTGAAAGTATGTTGTCACGTCTTCTCCAGGCTTGCGATTATAATGTGGAGGCAGCAGAACGGGGTATCGTATACATCGATGAGATCGATAAGATAGCTCGCAAGAGTGATAATCCAAGTATTACCCGGGATGTTAGTGGTGAAGGTGTTCAACAAGCAATGCTGAAGATACTTGAGGGAACAGATGTGTTAGTTCCTCCACAGGGAGGTCGTAAGCATCCTGAACAAAAACTTGTCAAGGTCAATACACAAAATATTCTTTTCATTGCCGGCGGAGCATTCGATGGATTAGAAAAGATTATTTCCCGTCGTCTTAATAAGAATGTGATCGGTTATGGCAATGAAGATTCTAAAGCCATTGATACTGAAAAGTTATTCCATTATGTATCACACAAAGACCTGAAGACCTTTGGCCTGATACCTGAATTAGTAGGAAGGTTACCTGTACTTGGATATCTTGAACCTTTGGATCAGGAAACGCTCCAGCGCATCATGACCGAACCTCGTAATGCATTGATCAAACAATACAAGAGACTTTTCGAACTTGAAGGCGTTAAGTTTTCAATTACGGAAGGAGCCATTGAATACATTGCTCAGAAAGCGATTGACTTTGGTTTGGGCGCCCGCGGTTTGAGATCCATTTGTGAAGCTATCATGATGGATGCCATGTTTGAGATTCCGTCTAAAAAAGATGTCAAAGTATTCGAGGTAGATCTTCGCTATGCAAAAGGTAAACTTGATAAAGTGCAATTGAAAAAATTGAAGGCTGCTTAGGCAAAGGGCAATAAGCAATAGGCAATAAGCAACAGGCAATAAGCAATAGGCAATCAGCAATAAGCAATGTTTCGATTTGCGGCTCGCATCCATGTGCTATGGTTCGACTAGGTTTTGCTCAACCTCATGCTATACTTCGACTTGCCTCACTCATCCATGTGCTACCTCTCAGCAACCACAAGCAATAATTAATTTTCTTTTTTTTCCCAATTGCCAATTGCCAATTGCCAATTGTTTTTTTCCTTAGCCTCAGCCTTATCTTCAGCCTTCTTTTAGCCTTTGCCTTCAATTTTATTCTTTAGGTTATTCCAGAATACTTTGTATATTTATCCATTCCCCCGAACAAAATATTATAGTCAGTCCACTGCATCATTGCTATTTGATGTCATTTCACTGGCATAAGTCATATCGACATGATCTCTCCGAACCCTGGTCATTCTTAGAATGGTCAGGGTTCATTTTTTGTAACAGGACATAGAGAAGAAACCACCATATTTGCATCCTATGCGATGGCGTTTAGAATTGAGTTATTTAGGTAAAGTTTATTGCGGTTGGCAAAAACAACCCGGGGACATTACTGTGCAGCAAACACTCGAAGAAGCATTTTCCACCCTCCTTCGTGAACCAATTGAAATCACGGGTTGTGGACGCACGGATACCGGGGTACATGCACGACATTATACAGCACATCTTGATGTAGCCTCTGCCATTTATTCACCAAAACTTCTGTATCAGATAAATGCAATACTCCCTCTGGATATTTCCATTAATTCAATAATCGAAACAGACTATTCATTTCATGCGCGTTATACTGCGATAGAGAGACACTACAAGTATTATATCCATTTTGAAAAAAATCCTTTTACACGCGATCAGTCGTTTTACTTTAATCAAAATGTGGATCTGGATATGATGGCTATGCAGGAAGCAGCACTTCTGCTCAGGGATTATACAGAGTTTCTGCCATTTTGTAAAACAGGCTCAAATGCTGAACATTACAAATGCACGATCACAGAAGCCCATTGGATTTTTGAAAATAACAAAGCGACATTTTCAATAAAAGCAAATCGCTTTTTACGCGGGATGGTCAGACTCATTGTTGGTGCTTGTCTGAATGCAGGTATAGGAAAATTATCAGTGAGGGATATTAAAGAATGTCTCGATCATCAAATTCCCCTTCCTGTACAATGGAGTGTACCACCGGAAGGATTATTTCTAGAAGAAGTTGTTTATCCCTAGTGCCCCTAAATCCCCTAAAGGGGACTTTTGATTTTGCTTTTTAGTCATTACTACTGTAACTTAGGATTTCATTCTCTATTGTCATGGCCACCAGTATGCACTATGGAGCAAAGAAATCGACTTTTCTTTTTGCCCTTCAACTGAGGAACAACCTCACTCCTGCTGAAAAATTTCTTTGGGAATTTCTTCGAAGACATTTGATGAAATATCGATTTAAATGTCAACACCCAACATGGATATATGTGGTTGATTTTTATTGCCACGCCCTGAAGTTTGTAATTGAAGTCGATGGCTCTATTCATTTGCTAAAAGAAATTCATGCGAATGATATTGATAGAGAAACGATTCTGAAGTCTTTTGGTCTCACCATTCTTAGATTTACCAATGATGAAGTGTTACATGACGCATTAAATGTGATCCAAAAAATAGAACAGAAAATTGAAGAACTTTCAACAGCCGTAAATTCAGAAAGTAAAATCAAAAGTCCCCTTCAGGGGATTTAGGGGCAAAGGGTAAACATCATTCATCCGGAAACAACCTGAAAGAAGATGCAAAATCATTAATCTTATGATGAATGGAATGAAGTACACTATTATCATTTCTATTGATCAATGCGGTATCAATCCAATCCACGATCTGAATACAATCTGCTTCATTCATTCCTCTTGTCGTAATTGCGGCTGTACCCACCCTGATGCCGGATGTCACAAATGGGCTGTGCTTATCAAAAGGCACCATGTTTTTATTGACAGTGATATCAGCCTTTATTAAAGCTTCTTCCGCTTCTTTCCCGGTCAATCCTTTATTGGAAAGATCAATCAGCATCAAATGGTTGTCTGTTCCATCGGAAATTAATTTATATCCTCTCTCCACAAACGCTTTTGCCATGGCTTGTGCATTGGATATGACCTGTTTTGAATATTGTTTGAATTCAGGAGAGGAAGCCTCAATAAAAGAAACTGCCTTTGCAGCGATCACATGCTCTAATGGACCACCCTGCATGCCTGGAAAAACACCACTATTTAATATAGCAGACATCTGAATGGATTCTCCTTTTTTAGTCTTACGATCCCATGGATTGTCAAAATCACGGCCCATCATGATAATTCCTCCCCGTGGTCCACGCAATGTCTTATGTGTTGTTGATGTCACAATGTGACAATGGGGCATAGGATCGTTGAGCAAACCCATGGCAATCAGTCCTGCAGGATGTGCAATATCAGCCATCAGCAGAGCACCGACTTCATCAGCTATTTCCCTGAATCGGGCATAATCCCAATCCCTCGAATAGGCAGATGCACCACAAATAATCAATTTTGGTTTGTGCGCTATGGCCTGGCTGTATACTCCATCCATATCTATGCGTCCGGTCTCCTCATTGACATTATAGGGAACAGCTTTAAATGTAAGTCCGCTGTAATTGACAGGAGAGCCATGAGTAAGGTGGCCGCCATGGGCCAGGTTAAAGCCAAGTATTGTATCACCCGGTTTAAGCACAGCGAGGTAAACTGATGAATTGGCCTGCGCACCTGAATGAGGCTGTACATTGGCATATTCTGCCCCGAAAAGTGATTTCAGGCTGTCAATAGCCATGGATTCAATCTCATCCACAATTTCACAACCTCCATAATATCTCTTGCCGGGATACCCTTCTGCATATTTATTGGTCAGGCAGGAACCCATAGCCTCCAACACGGCAGTAGATGTGAAATTTTCAGAAGCGATCAGCTCGATTCCTTTTCGCTGCCGGTTTTCTTCTTTGCTTATAAGTTCAAATATGGTTTTAGCATCCATTGTTGCCATGGGTACATTGAAGTTGTTCATTGCAAAGATGTAAAATGTTTAGTCCTTCACCGATGGATTTACGTATTTGTATTACCGGGGATAACAAATAAAAAATTTCCTGTTTAAGGCAATGCTGATAGGCTTATCCAAAAAGGATGAGAAAGGTTTTATTTCCAGTTCTTTAGTCAATATTTGGATCTCGTCAATATCCCGATTGTAAATGGAATTTGATTCGTTTCCTACCCAGACTAATTTCGCGGCTTCTGCTTCAGACAGGCCATACTGTACTACGGTTTTTCTTATAGTATCCTGCAATCTGTTTTCATCAACCTGCTCAGTGGACCATTGAATTTTGTGAAGTACCCTGTTAATAAGATTAGAAGTCAGGAACTGTAGTGGTCCGGAATGATAGTGTGTCAGCCGTTTGATGCTATAGTCTATAGATATATCATCCAAAGCCAGGAAAAATGGAATGATTTCGTCGAAATCCTTTTTGAAATATTCCAAATCGACATTATTTGATAAAAAATAATCGAGCTCCTTCGCTATAAACGGTGATCGAGTAGTTGAATTTTCCTCTCTCAGCAATTTTATGATGTTCTTAGCCATCAATTCAGCTGATAACACGGTTTTGTGCAAGTAGACCTGCCAATACATGATCCTGCGGGCAACAAGAAATTTTTCAATGCTGTGGAGGCCCTTTTCCTCGACGACGAGTTGGTCATTTACCACCTGAAGCATGCGTAGTATCCGATCATGACCTACCACGCCTTCTGCTACACCTGTATAAAAACTGTCCCTTGACAGATAATCAAGCCTGTCCAGATCAAGTTGGCCACTGATAAGCTGATGGAAGAACGGACGATGATATTGGCCTTCAAACATCTCCAGTGCAAGGCTTATTGAGTGATCAAGGGTCCTTTGAAGGTGACTTATTAAAACTTTACCTATGGATTCGTGGTCAGTATGTATCAGCTGTCCTTCCAGAGCATGACTGTAAGGACTATGGCCAATATCGTGCAGAAGGACTGCAATTAACGCCGCTTCAGCCTCCCGGGGACTAATTTCAATCTGCTTGGACCTGAGCTCATCTATAGCCATTCCCATCAAATGCATAGCCCCGAGGGCATGATGAAAACGTGTATGTTGTGCGCCTGGATAGACCAGATGAGTGAGGCCGGTTTGCTTAATCCGTCGAAGGCGCTGAAACAACGGATGTTCGATCAGATCAAAAAGTAGGGGCGTACGGATATGAATTAGGCCATAGACCGGATCATTTATAAGCTTCCGTTTGTTCATAAGACAAAGATTAAGAAAATATCGGCCTTTCGGGGTTCGTTGATAGGATCATTCTCTTTTACATGAATACCTTAAGCTTCGTAATACTAAAACATGGATAAAATAAAAATACTCTGGGCGGACGATGAAATAGATTTGCTCAAGCCCCAATTATTTTTTCTGGAAAAAAAAGGATACAATGTCATCACCGTTTCTAACGGCCATGATGCCATCGATGAGTTTGAAAAGGCCGGCGATGTGGATATTATTTTTCTGGATGAAAGCATGCCGGGGCTTAGTGGCCTTGAAACATTGCAAAGGCTAAAGGCGCTAAAACCCTCTCTTCCAATCGTCATGATCACAAAGAACGAAGCTGAAAAGATCATGGAAGAAGCGCTCGGATCTCAGATCGATGATTATCTTATCAAACCTGTCAATCCAAATCAGATACTCCTGACACTCAAAAGAATAGTCGACAATAAACGCCTGGTGAGGGAGAAAACATCCTCTGATTACCAGGTGGAGTTTCGAAATATAATGATGGAAATCAACAGTGGGCTCGACACCAATTCGTGGGCAGAAGCCTACAAACGTATAGTCAACTGGGAAATCAAAATTGACACAGCGCGTAGTGAAGAGATGATCGATATTCTGTCTATGCAAAAACAGGAAGCCAATTCTGAATTTTCCAAATTTGTGGGGAAACAATATTTGTCATGGATCAAAGAAAAGGATAAGGCGCCATTGATGTCACCCGATCTTTTATCCACAAAAGTATTTCCGTATATCAATGATCAGTCACCAGTCGTATTTCTATTACTGGATAACCTTCGATGGGATCAATGGAAGATACTTGAGCCCGTCATCACGGAATTTTTTGAAGTTGAAGAAGAAGCATTTTTCTATAGTATACTTCCGACATCAACACAGTACAGCCGGAATGCCATCTTCGCCGGTATGATGCCTGCGGATATTGCAAAAAATTATCCTGATATGTGGCTTGAAGATTATGAAGAAGGTGGTAAGAATATGCACGAAGCAGATCTCCTTGGAAAACAAATCCAACGCCGGATCAGAAAAGAAATTAAGTGGCAATACATGAAGATCACGAATGCTGAAGATGCAAAAGATCTCGGTGAAAAGGCACTTGATTATATGCACAACAATCTCCTGGTCATCGTCTACAATTTTATTGATATGTTGTCGCATGCCAGGACAGAGATGGAGGTTTTAAAAGAATTGGCAGGAGATGAGAAAGCATATCGTTCTCTGACATACAGTTGGTTTGTCAATTCACCGGTATGGCTGGCACTTCGGAAGATGGCAGGGCAGGGGATGAAATTGATCATTGGTACCGATCATGGTACAATACGTGTAAAACAACCATCCAAAGTTGTCGGAGATCGAAATACAACGACTAACCTCAGATACAAAATGGGCAAGAATCTCCAGTACGATCCCAAAGATGTATTAGAGATTAAGAAGCCTGAAGAAGCAGGTTTGCCGCGACCTAATCTCAGTAGCAGCTATATTTTTGCGAAGGAGGATAAATATTTTTTATATCCCAACAATTATAACCATTTCAATAATTATTACCGGAATACATTTCAGCATGGTGGAATATCGCTTGAAGAAATGATTTGTCCGATTATAAGGTTGGCACCGAAGGCGGGGGGAAGATTATAGTTTTGCCCCTAAATCCCCTGAAGGGGACTTTTATAATTTCTTTTTCTAACCTTGCGAAAGTGTAATTTCTACTTGCACTTCATGAAGTCCCCTTTAGGGGATTTAGGGGCAGAATTTCCCTAAGTTGCTGAGGATGCTTTTCCACAAAATCCTGCCATAGTTTCTGGCTGGCAAGGAAATAGATGTGCTTTCCAAAACTTCCTTTTGATTTTAATTCCATATGAAATATCCTGTCGGGAAAAGTTGAAATCCCACTTATGGATTTCACATCTGTAAATGAATATTTAAATGTTTTAAAATAATTACTAATGTAGACAGATTTATTATCCATGTCTATTCTGTAAAATCGCCACAGAAGGAAATAGATAAATGCAAAACCGCTTGCAAGGATAAATAATAACGAACCCCAGATGATCGGGTTAGAAAAGATTTCAGCTCTTCCACTTACGGCAACGCTCAGCAAGATGACCAGGGATAGTACAGTGACAAGCCAGACCGTAGGTAAAACGATGCGCAGAATGATGGTAAGGGATGATGATACTCTATCCATCGATGTTGAGGTCTTCTTTCAATTGTTTTTCAGCTCTTTCTTTGTCGACACGTCGGGTCACGATGATACTGACTTCATACAACGCATACAAGGGCACTCCCACCATCGTCATCGTAAAAATGTCGGTAGTCGGCGTGATCACCGCAGCCACAATAGTAATGATCACAATCGCGTGGCGGCGATATTGTGCAAGCATGTTGGAGGAAACAATTCCGATTTTAGCCAGAAAATAAATGACCACCGGCAATTCAAATATTAAACCCATGGGCAATGTAAACATGGTCATGTTATCCACAAACGAGTCAAGTGTAGTTGTATTGATGACATCAGGACTCACACTATAGCTTGCCAGGAAAGTCACCGCGATCGGAGAGATAAGAAAATAACCAAATGCAACACCAAAGAGAAAAAGAAAACTGCAGATGAAAACCATGCCTCTGGCCGCTTTAATTTCTTTCTTATATAATCCCGGTTTGATAAATTTCCAGAATTCATAGAAGATGTATGGAAATGATACAATGAACCCAAGCCAGAGCGATACTTTGATATGCGTCATAAACTGCTCCTGGATATCCCTTGTGATGATATTCAACTTTGCCGGAAGAAAACAAAAGTTTGGGCCAAAACTGCAGAAGAACCTGTATGTCGGGAAGTCTGGATTCAGAGGTCCAAGGATCACGTATTGAAAGACAAATGTCTTGAGTGAAAAAATCCCAATAGAAATGATCACAACACTCAAAGCAGAGCGGAACAGATGCCATCGCAATACTTCGATATGCTCGAAGAAAGTCATTTCATTTGGATTCTTAAAGGGCTCAGCCATTTCCTTTTGTTTCGGAGATTGAGGGATCAGGGCACGAATATCGTGAACACTTGACAGTTTACAGTTAATAGAAACCTAACAGATAAAACACCCGCGGTTCAGGAACAACTGAAATGCTATTCTGTTGTCCATATTCACCTTTACTCCTTATTTTGCCGGCAGGAAGGGAAAGGAAGAGGATACCTGATATTCCTGTAGCATTTTCCTATAATTTATCATCCAAAGCTTTCAGATGAAATATTTATCCAATACCCTGAGTTTAAAAGGCATGAAGATCATTTTTTTACTGCTTTTCATCGGTATTTGTAGCGGATCGGTCCTAAGCCAGCCGATCGATGGGCTCATTGCGTATTATTCATTCAACGGCTGTGATGCTAAGGAAGATACAGGTATAGGGGCTGATGGCATTATCACAGGGAATGCGGGCTGCGGCTGCGGCGTTGTGTCAAACGGACTCAGATTTGACGGAACGACATCTGTTCAGATTCTGAGTAATCTGGATCTTCTCTTCGGAGGTGATTTTACGATCAGTTTTTTTATCCTTCCTGATCCCCAATCCAACAAGACGATGGATATCTTATCTAAAAGTCAGACATGTGGAATTGATAGTACTGTAGAACTTCGATATAGTCCTGGCAACAGGGAGATGAGTCTGACCTTATCCGAGCATGCTGATAATTTTGTCAAAAGCTCAGCTATACTCCCATCGAACAGGTGCTACCATCACATTGTTATTGTAAGGAACGATAGGGATCATTTTTTCTATTATGATGGTGATTTGCTATCCTCAACAGGGAGCATGTTTTTTGTGAAAATTAAAAATAATGGTATTCTCACATTAGGCGGCGGACCTTGTCTCGCTAATGGTGAGGTGCCCTTCAGCGGTGTCATGGATGAATTACGAATGTACAATCGCGCTCTTACCTCTTTTGAAGTAAAGGAATTGTACAACCCAATTGATCGCATTACTTCACCTGATACGATCTTGTTCACAGGGACATCTATGCAGGTCAGACTTCCCGTGACCTGTGCTACTTCAATACTGTGGACACCATCCGCAGGTGTCAATAACCCTACTATTGCCCAACCTGTTTTGAGTCCTCTCGTCAGTACTACCTTTTTTGTAAATATGGATTATGGATTTTGTACATCAACAGATTCAATTCACATTACACTTGCCGATTCAGCAGATCTGGATTGTAATAAAGTATTTTTTCCTACAGGATTTACACCCAACGGAGACAACATCAATGATGAATGGGGTATGAGTAATATTGTATTCCTGGGAGAGTTTGGAACATTGAAAGTCTTTGATCGATGGGGTGGAGAAGTCTTCGAATCTACTGATCAGAATACGAGATGGGATGGCTCTATAAAAGGAAAAGATCTGATGCCCGGTCAATATATCTACCAATTTATATACACCTGCGGCGGACAGCAAAGAAGGAAAACCGGAAGTGTGGCGATGATCAGATGATATACTAGTAACGAGTAACGAATAACGAATAACGAGTAACGAGTAACGAATAACGAATAACGAATAACGAATAACGAATAACGAATAACGAATAACGAATAACGAATAACGAATAACGAATAACGAATAACGAATCCGGAGATTCTGGGCTCTTGACTCAAGGCTTACGACATTTCTGATTCTTGAAAACTGCACACTGATCACTCGATCACCAGATCACTCGATCACTCGATCACTCGATCACTCAATCACTCAATCACTCAATCACTCAATCACTCAATCACTCAATCACTCAATCACTCAATCACTCAATCACTCAATCACTCGATCACTTGATCACTTGATCACTCGATCACTTGATCACTTGATAATCGTGACGTCTCCTCTATAAATCAACTTCGTATTGTTGTCTATAAATTCTATCTCTGCTACATAGACATATACTCCGGGACTAAGCGGTTGTCCATCGAAAGTTCCATCCCAATTTCCGGAACCAGTTTGACTAGGTAACATCTTATCTTCAGAATGAACAAGATTCCCCCATCGGTCGTAGATATGGAGATAATTGATGGATACTACTCCGGGACCGGTATAGATTCTGAAGTCTTCATTTCGTCCATCATTATTGGGACTGAATATATTTGGGATAAATACATCCCTGTTGTAATCAACACCTACTGTTATGCTCGCCGATCCCTGGCAACCATTGACATCTGTAACCGTCCAGGTATAAATGGTAGGCAATACATTAAAAACAAAAGTTCCATCGCATGAAGGACAGCTTACCGGTTCTATTGATGACCATGCTGTCATCGAAATCGGATTATCACTCTGATCGACATGCCCCACTATAAATAAGCTATCGCCAATATTCACTATCGGATTGTCAGGACCGATCGAAACCAGAATCGGATTTGGTTCAATGATTGTATATGTACTGTCTTCAGAACAACCGCGATCATCAAATACACTTACGATATAGATACCTGATGGAATCATGACCGGATCACCAATATTCAAGAGCTGACCACCATTAATATTAAAACTATAATTACCACTACCGCCCGTTACCTGATTTATCTGAAGCACAGTCTCATCGCCAAAACATGCAGGGGGAACGACCGATGGCCATGTAGTCATGATCGGTGGCGGAGAAGTTAATGTGTACGATGTTGTATCTGTGCATCCTTTAGGGTCGGTCACTGTAATTAAATATTTTCCGGCAGTAAGATTGACAGCTTTGTAAATACCTGATACATTCGGATTCCATAAAAATGTATAACCTCCATCGTTACCACCTGACACATCAAGTGTGATGACGCCATCGTTGCTATTGCCACAGGATAAATTAGTAACTGATGTATCAATCCGGACAATCAATGTATCAGGTTCATCAACAACGAAGCTATCGACCTGAATACAATTGTACATATCTGTAACTGTTACGTTGTAAGTGCCTGCATTAAGATCTGTAGATACTGATGTCATCGATCCTCCTTCCCAATCATAAGTATAAACTGGCGTTCCACCTGTAGCGGTTACTTCAAGACTTCCATCATCACCACCATAGCAAGTGACAGGAGTAGCAAGGACTAAGCTGATATCAATCGGAGCAGGCGATAATATTTCAACCGTGTCGGTGTAAAAGCAAACACCATCCTGGGATACTGTAAATCCTATAGGTCCCTGGCATAAATTCTGCACCTGGAAGAAAAAATTTGTATCCGCGTGAGCAGTGTTTGTATTCCAATAAAGGAAATAATTCATGCTGATGTCACCGTCTTCAGGTGTAACCATCACTGCACCATCACAAGTAGCAGGACATGAGGTGCTGTCAGGAACACCAAATGAAAGATGAAGAGCAGGTGGCGCAATAATTTCAAA
>JBATMM010000197.1:0-13550 GCA_049289835.1 Saprospiraceae bacterium
TAAATGCTTTTCCGGTTTTATCTGTCCCTTTGATAAAATACATACCTGGTGTCAATCTTTGCACATCAATTTTCGGATCTGCCGGATCTACGATTTGTTGGATGACAGTTCTGCCTTCAGGATCACATATGACGATATGCATAGATTCAGTCAAATGATTTAAGTTGACAAACTCACTACAGGGATTTGGAAAAATGGTAACCCCCGTCAACACGAAATGATCCTGAGTTGCTGTAGTGACATGCTCAGATAACTTCACAAGCCACATATCCTGATCACCATGATTTTCGGCTATATCAAAATCTGTAGACTGGGTATTGGCAAAAAATGCAAGCCCACCGTCATTTGTCAATACAAGTCCTTTTGGATAATCATAACTGCTTCCTCCAAAATAAGATTTCCACTGGAGCACACCATTGCTGTTAAATTTTGAAACCAATACATCAGACAGCCCTTTGATATTAGGATCATTAATATCGTAGACATTGGTGCACGTGAAAAAATTGTCAACACTATCGGTGGCGATGTAGTTATATTGTCTATCCAGACTAAACTGATGTGTCACTGCAAGCTCATCATTGAGAAAGTATAATGATGAGATGACCGCAGTGACCGCACTATTGATGTCATCTATTCGTACTAATAGTTTTCCATCATGATTGGCTACAAATCTCATGTTCGAAATAACAGCTTTGGCAGTTTTCAATTTTACTTTCTTCACCAGCTGTCCCGACGTATCAAATTTGAAAATGTAGCAATGGGCATCAATAAATGCATCCCCACAATCCGCGCAAAACTGAAAATCCCATCGTTCAATCTGGGTCAACAAATAAACGTTTCCTGCGGAGTCAGTGGTAATATCCTGATTGTTGAAATCATAATGGCCCTGGATCGGGGCTGTCCTGATATTCTGTTTGAGCCCGAAGGTCCAGGCTACAGGATCAAAGCCAATAATCGGAAACGGATTTATCTTTTGAACGATCAATGAATCCGGACCATAACACGATTGCACAAACGAACATTGTTGATTTGCATAAACCTCCACACCTGTCCGGTCGACAGCATAGGTATCTGAATATATTTCATTGTAAGAATAGTAATCACCAGATGTATCAAATATTTTATACAACAGGTGCCGTTGGCCTATGCTGACTACTAATGAAATTAATTTCTGACCATTGTCTTCTGTGTAGAAATGCTGACCGAAATAATAATCGACAGGTATACTAAATGTTTCATACGCCAGATCGTGGTACTTCTTCCATATTTCATTACCACTCTGATCATATTTTGCGACCATCAGATAGTCACGCAGATTTCCGGTAAAGTCTTCGTGAATTTCTTTGCCCAGGACTACAATATTCCCAGCATCATCATTGAACATCTGAATGGCTTCGTCTCCATAAGCAGTACCTATGCTTTTTTGCCAGGAAATATTTTGCTGCCCTTTTGACTGACCACTAAAGAACATTACTATCAGAAAAATGAAAATGTGGCAAGTGACAGGGGTAGACAGGTGTATATTCTTCATGTACAAAGATGTTATTTTTTACATGTAGGTAGACGTAACCCGGAGAAAAAAAGTTAGTTTTTGTCGCCTAAACTTTGTTTCACAACAAAAATAAATGTCAAAGAAGGGATAAATATTGCAAATCAATCGATGAACACCCTTACTGAAGACCCGGATGGTGAAATATCATTTTTTTTAATTTCCCTGCTCCACATTGCGGTCCATAGACTTGTGATCATTGGATAAATGATCATCCACATGCCCACCATAAATAGCGAACCGGATACAACAAAAACAATAAAAAAGGGCCGTAATTGATACATCATGACATTGAATGGAGTCCTTGCATCACTCATTTGCCATTGAGCTTTATACAGACCGGCCATAATAAGGCTAATCCAAAATATGAAAAGTGAAATATTGGCTATGACAAATCCGCGGTTGAACCAATTCCCGGAGGTCCTGAAACCATGGAATGTATCCTGATGTATATCTATAAACATCGCCAGTAATAAAAAACTATTGATGCCAATCGTGGCACCCATACTATGCGCAATCGTAATATGAGTACCATGTGTATAAACATTAATAGCAGGAATGGACATGATAATCGCCAGTATCAAGGTTAAAAATACCCAGGCATCAGCAGCTATTACGAAACGGTAGGAGGCAATGTGAAGATTTCTCCGGGCGTCGCTGACCGAAGATTTCCATAACCAGATTATTCTCGCCAGGATGAGTAGCTCGGTCATGCTCACGATGTAAGAGATGTGTTTTATAAAATCATATGTTGGTAAAGTATAAATGTGATGCCCCCAATTAAACATCAGATTGAACAGACCGGTAAAGTAAAGTGCAAATGCGGTCTTCGAATGGCTCATGTCTTTATTGCCACTGATTTTAGTCATCAGGAATATGCTGCAACCATAGATGAGCATATTCCATGATCCCACCATTGAACCATAAGATTTCCACTGAATAGTCATGTCATTGACTACATTATTTCTGAAATAAGGAAATATCCACAAATAAGATTCGAGGTAGGTGAATAAAAAAAATACAGTACCCGTGAGCCACATCCATACGTAGACAGGTTGATTTTTTATTGAGCCAATGGACGCCATGATATTGATGAGGAATAAAATCCAGCCTGCAATAATGGGCAGTGCAAACCAGGGGTTAAATTCCCAATATTCCCTGCCGCCAAAGATGCCGAAAACATACGAACCCAAAATCAAACAAACAGAAATGAAGAATACAATGAATTGAATTTTTAAAAGTAATCCTGAATACAATTTACGTCCGGTATGCTGCGGGAGAAAAGATGTGACACTACCGACTGAAGCGAGAATGATCCAAAATACCATGGAAGATACATGCAGCGGTCTGATTTTTTCAAAAGAAAGAAAAGGTTTAAGAAATCCCTGTATAACGTATTGTAAACCGCCGATGACACCAAATACCATCCCTGTAGCTAACAAAAGCATTCCCATCAAAAGGTAAAGTATTGATGTTGAAAATTTATTTTTGGGTGATGGTTCCATTATTTCTGATGATGAATGATCTTGGATCAGCATGACCTGTGCTGTCCATATGTTGCATGTAAGCTAACAATGTTAAAGTTTCTTCTGCTGTCAGATGAAAAGACGGCATGGTAGCTGTCCCTGAAATAAGAAAAGCTTTGATCACATCAGGACCTTTCAGGGAATATTCATTCGTAAGATCCGGACCCAGAAATCCTCCAAGCCCATAAACCTGGTGACATGCATTACAATTTTTTTCCTGCCAGACTAATTTTCCCTTATCCGCTATTGATGATTCGAAAACTTTCTTCATAGGTAATGAAGAATAAAGAAAGAAAGTATATGCGAGGAAGCAAGTCGTCAGGATAGTAGCCACCCCAATTTTCTGAACATCTGACATCATAGGCCCACGAATCATAAATTAAGACAAAAATATCTTTTTTTATGGAATCAGGGAAATATTTCACTGCAATTTCATCAGCTGTTTTCATTCATTCTTCTGAATAATGTTGCTTAACTCAATGCCTTCGTATAAATATCTTTTGTGCCGGAGAGTGTATCAGTGTCGCCAGAGTCAACGAAACTAAGGACTAACCTGATGTCTAAAAGCTTTTTCGAGAAGTGCGTATAATTCAGGATGTTTGATTTCCAATTGTTTAGGATTTTGAAAAAAATACTCACTTACCACACTTAAAAATTCTGCATCATTGGTGCTGCCATAAAAAGGAATATCAGATGCGCCGTCCTTTATCGCTTCAATTTCTTTCTGCATCATTTTTATCCAGGGTATCAAATAGGGCTGTTCAAGAAACATTTGTGGAACACCATCTATCATACCATCAGCTTTGTCCAAGAGATGGACAAACTCGTGGATTCCCACATTGTGTTTGGATTGATCGTCTTCAAAACCCCGATGCAATGCAGGTTTCGATAAAATCATCATACGGTTCATACTTCCTTCGCCGACCATGCCGAGTGTGTTTATATCCTCGCCTTTCTGTGTTTCGTAATCCTGGTTAAAGGTGCCTTCATAAAGCAGCACTTCATTGAGATTGCGATAGCGCCATCCTGGAAAACCAAACAAAGGGATGACTGCACTCGCTGCTACGAGTAACTTATCCGTATCATCAACTTCGACACTCACTCCGGTGATCCGGACGTCATCTAAAAACTGCAACACATTCTCTTCAAAACGGGCTCGTTCAGGTATAGGGAGTTCGCGAAAGAAGGCTACTTTATTGATGAGAATAGAATACCAGGCATCAGGGAAGCGGGTAGTCTTTCTTTTTTTCTTTTTGAAAAAAATCCACCACCATGACCCTATTAATAAAACTAAAATGATTGAAGCCCCTATGGGTGTTGAAATAAATAACATGTGAAATGTAAGATATGCAGTTTGATGAACAAAAACGAATATGGGATCTCTCTTAAACAGGAAAAGTGGGAACACCTTTTTTATACTTTAAACCCTGATGGTCAAACAATTCTATAGTCTGGTTTGTCTTCTGTAAGAGACTTTTGTAAGAGCCTCAATCGTATGCTCCCTAGCTATGCCTGATCCGGTACTTCCGGTTTCATTGTTTAATCGTATAGCTCCAACATAACGTGCCAATCAATCCATTACAAGAATTTCTATCCCAAATCAGGATTCCATTTCTGGGTGATAATCTGATGCGGAAATATGTCAATGAGAAATCACCACTTCGCGCCGAATTATTTAGCACTGAACAGCTTGAACAATTCGCCATTACTCTTGCAGAGTCACATGTTCTAAGTACAGGCACATCTACTGATCAACTTCTCAAGCGACTGGAAGAAAATAAAGATCTCCTGCTCGAAGTACACAACCTTCTGACCGAATCTGCAAGACAGAATAATCTTGTCTCCCCTGCCGGAGAATGGCTGCTTGATAATTTTTATCTGATCGAAGAGCAGATCTATATCGGGAAAAAACATTTCCCCAAAGGGTATAGTGAGACATTGCCACGGCTCGCGAAAGGGCCGTCTACGGGATTGCCCAGAGTATATGATATCGCGCTCGCTATCATCTCCCATAGTGATGGTCGTGTCGATTACAAAAGCCTGTTCAATTTTGTAGACTGCTATCAAACAGTGACAGAATTAAAACTTGGTGAGCTATGGGCTATACCCATCATGCTGCGTCTGGCGCTGATTGAAAACCTAAGAAGGCTTGCTGCGCAAATAGCCATCGATCGGATTAATAAAAACCTTGCAGATTACTGGGCTGATCTTATGACGGAGACCGCTGAGAAAGATCCCAAAAGTCTTATCGTAGTGACAGCCGACATGGCACGTTCCAATCCACCGATGACAAGTTCATTTGTTGCAGAACTTACAAGACGGCTTCTTGGAAAAGGACCGGCATTAGCTCTGCCACTCACGTGGATTGAACAACGCCTCTCCGAAAATGGTCTTACAAGTAATGGCCTCATCCATGCTGAAACTCAAAAACAAGCCGGGGAGCAAGTCTCCATGAGCAATAGTATCGGGAGTCTGCGATTTCTCAACACGACGGACTGGCGTGAATTTGTGGAACAGAGCAGTGTCGTTGAAAAAGCATTGCGTCATAATACGGAAGACGTGTATGCAAAAATGGATTTCCATACTCGTGATCATTATCGTCACATCATCGAGCGTATAGCGAAGGCCGGTAAAATATCTGAACTCGAGGTAGCTACTATTGCTATAAAATCTGCGAAACAAAGTGCCGAAAAAAATCCTTCCGACCGACGGATGGCACATGTCGGATATTTCCTCACAGATGCAGGTGCGCATGTCACAGAGAAAGAATCCGGAATCATACTTAGCCCGAGAGAGAAATTAAAAAGGACTCTTCAAAGGTTTCCATTTTTATTCTATGCAGGTTGCAGCACACTGCTTACCATAATATTTACAGGAATATTAGTGGATAGAAACTATCATGATGGATTATCGCCGGGTTGGATTATTGGAATCGGATTCATTTCACTTTTTGCCACAAGTTACCTCGCGATTTCGCTTGTCAATTGGTTAGTGACCATCATCATTGAGCCACATTTTCTGCCTCGCATGAATTATGCCGATGGTATTCCTTCCGAAGCAAGAACGATAGTCGTCGTCCCTACCCTACTCAATTCGAAAGAAGAATTGGAGAATCTGATGGAGACCATGGAGGTACGCTACCTTGCTAATAAGGATGACAATCTGCATTACGCCTTACTCACTGATTTTCGTGATGCTGCTTCTGAAACTTTTCCGGAAGATATAGATGTGCTGGATTATGCAAAAATCAGAATAGGAGAACTCAACAAGAAATATAAGCGTGAGCAAAATGATATTTTCTTTCTTTTTCATCGCCCCCGTCGCTGGAACGATGCTGACAAGACATGGATGGGCTATGAACGCAAACGGGGAAAACTAAGTCAGTTTAATGAATTTCTGTTAGGTCGCCCGAAAGACAATTATATATTGATTGTCGGTGATGAAGATGTGCTTCATGAAGTCAAATACGTAATTACGCTGGACAGTGATACGCAATTGCCAAGGGATGCCGCATGGAAAATGATCGCTACAATATCGCATCCGTTAAATCAACCACATTTCGATGCCATTAAACAGCGGGTTACAAATGGCTATGGAATTCTTCAGCCAAGATTAGCCGTCAGCCTGCCCCGATCGACAAGCACATTGTATGTAAAAATGCATGGCAATGATCCGGGCATTGATCCATATACACGTTCAGTATCTGATGTGTACCAGGATTTATTGCATGAAGGTTCTTTTATCGGAAAAGGTATATATGAAGTTGATGCCTTTGAATGCGCTCTGAATGAACGCTTTCCTGAAAACAGAATACTTAGTCATGATCTTCTTGAAGGATGTCATGCCCGTTCAGGATTGATCAGCGATGTGCAACTCTACGAAGACTATCCGGAAAGTTATCTGGCAGATATGAAGCGGCGTCATCGCTGGATCAGGGGTGACTGGCAGATTGGCAAATGGCTTTTTCCAAGTGTACCCGGACCTGCAAAGCAAAGTCAGAAAAATCCGCTATCCGCATTATCGCGTTGGAAAATATTTGATAATCTCAGACGAAGTTTAGTACATCCGGCATTTCTCATCCTTTTGCTCTTTGCATGGATTATATCAGACTCTCCATGGTTCTGGACCATCAGCGTGATCGGCATCATCATACCGACATCCATTCTGAGTTTTCTGTGGAGCCTGTATAAAAAACCACCTGATCAGTTATTGTGGAGTCATGCACTAGTATTATTCAACAACCTGGTGGGCCAATTTATCCAGCATCTGTTTATCATCATCACACTTCCTTACGAAACGTACATCAATCTTGATGCCATCATCAGGACCAACTGGAGGATGATCATCAGTCATAAAAATTTGTTGGAGTGGGACCCTTCTGTAAATGGCTCAGGAAAGAAAGATAAATCCCTGTTGGATTATTTTTCTAAAATGTGGTTGGGCCCATTTTTGGGTGTGATCGTATTTGAATATCTGATCAGCTACTCGATAACTTCCTTTATCATCGCAAGTCCAATATTGATCCTTTGGATGATCTCTCCGATCGTAGCATGGTTTGTCAGTCAGCCATTGTCAGGAAGTAAAGTCACTCTCTCCTCTAAACAAAATTTATTCCTCCAAAAACTGGCTCGCAAAACATGGGCTTATTTTGAAAATTTCGTCGGCGCTTCTGACAATTGGTTGCCTCCGGATAATTTCCAGGAAATTCCGTTGCCAAAAGTGGCGCATCGTACTTCACCTACGAACATGGGCATTTCGCTTTTGGCAAATTTATCCGCTTATGATTTAGGATATCTCACCACAAGTCAGTTACTCACCAGGAGTGCCAACACATTGCATACCATGCAATCTCTTGAACGATACAAAGGCCATTTCTTCAACTGGTATGATACTATTTCACTTGTGCCTCTTCCTCCGAAATATATTTCAACAGTGGATAGTGGAAATCTGGCAGCGCATTTGCTAACCTTAAAACAAGGATTTCTTGAACTTAATCATCAACCCATTTTTAAAATCATCTTATTCAATGGAATTCGGGATACGGCAGAAATACTTTTCGATCTCGTCATGGATGAGAGCAAGTCTGAAAAATTTCTTAACTACATCCGGTCTATCTGCACATCATCACCGGATTCACTATACGAAATAAAAATATGTCTTGAAAAATTAAATAATCTGGCGAATGAGTTATCTGATTTATATCCGGAAAATACAAGCCATGAGATATTGTGGTGGGCTCAGGCATTGGAGACACAATGTGCTGTGGCTCTTGAAGAAATAAAATCACTTGCCTGCTGGGTCAATCTTCCGGAAGCCCCTGAGAAATACGCAGCGCTAAAAGAACAATTAAATAAAATACCCTCACTCACTGATTTATCCATCATCGATATTAAACTATTGGATCAGATTCAATATGGATATGAAAAAGAAAATACATCATCTGAAAAACAATGGCTCGATACTCTTCGTGCGGCGGTGATGCAAAGCGCACATTCAGCTAAAGTCCGAATGGTAACGATCAAGCAACTGGCTCAGCAATGCGTTGAATTATCTGATTATGATTATGAATTCATATATGACAAATCACAACACCTGCTCTCTATTGGATACAATGTCGAAGAACACCGAAAGGATCCGGGTTCTTACGATTTGCTCGGATCAGAAGCACGGCTCGGAATATTTGTAGCTATTGCACAAGGGAAGATTCCACAGCAGAGCTGGTTTGCATTGGGACGTCAACTGACTAATCCGGGAACAGATCCTGTACTACTCTCATGGAGTGGCTCGATGTTTGAATACCTGATGCCGCATTTAGTGATGCCTTCTTTTGAAAACACGCTATTAGAACAAACCCTGAACGCTTCGGTCAAAAGACAAATTGAATATGGTAAAAAACGAGGTCATCCCTGGGGTATATCCGAATCAGGTTACAATATGGTCGCGGCAAATCTTGACTATCAATATCGTGCATTCGGTGTACCGGGTTTAGGATTCAAACGCGGGTTAGGCGATGACATTGTGATCGCACCATATGCAACGGTGATGGCATTGATGATCGAAGCTGAAGAGGCCTATGAAAATCTTCTGGACCTTAAAGCAAGAGGTTATGAAGGAAGATGGGGATTCTATGAAGCTATTGACTACACGCCTGCACGAATGCCACGCGGGCAGTCAGAAGTCATCATCAAATCTTACATGGCGCATCATCAGGGCATGAGTCTTTTGTCGTTGGACTATACGCTGCTAAATCAGCCCATGCAAAAAAGATTCGAAGCTGAACCACAATTTCAGGCCACTCTATTATTGCTTCAGGAAAAAATTCCACAGGTCACGACCTTTTATTCACCGACTATTGAAGCGCCTGATGTGGCTACTGTGGCAGATAGTCCTCAATTATATGTCATCAATACTTCAAATACTCCGGTACCTGCGGTGCAGCTATTGTCAAATGGCAGATACCATGTCATGGTCAATAATTCCGGAAGCGGTTATAGTCGCTGGAAAGATATGGCTGTCACACGCTGGAGAGAAGACAGTACATGCGACAATTGGGGGACCTATTGCTTTATAAAAGATCTTGAGACAAATGAATTCTGGTCATCATCTCATCAGCCTTCGCTTAAAATAGCGGAGACATATGAAGTCATTTTCTCACAGGGCCGTGCAGAGTTTCGTCGTCGGGACCACAATTTTGAAACGCATACTGAAATCGTGGTTTCACCTGAAGATGATGTGGAAATGAGAAGGATCCATATCACGAATCGTTCGCGCAAGAAAAGACAAATTGAGATTACAAGCTATGCAGAAGTTGTGCTCAATGCACAGATCGCTGAAGTATTGCATCCTGCATTCAGTAATCTGTTTGTACAAACCGAAATCATCCCACAGCGACATGCGATCATGTGCACCAGGCGACCCAGGTCCATTGAAGAACAACCACCCTGGATGTTTCATCTGATGAAAGTGCATGATGCGGAAGTCGAATATATCGGTTATGAAACGAGCAGAGATAAATTTATCGCACGAGGTCATACTATCGCTGAACCAATTGCGATGGAGCAAAACAGTGAACTTACCGCGTCTGAAGGTTCTGTGCTTGATCCTATAGTAGCTATTCGCTACCGGATGACGTTGAAGCCTTTTGAATCGGTGACCGTGGATATGGTATTTGGGATTGCTGATAAAAAAGATACCTGTACAGGCCTGATCGAAAAATACCAGGAACGCCACATGATCGATCGCGCATTTGAATTGGCATGGACGCACAGTCAGGTGATATTAAGACAAATCAATTCGACAGAAGCTGACTCACAATTGTTTGGCCGCCTTGCCAGTTCGATTATTTATTCTAATTCATCACTTCGTGCAGATACGGCGACTATAATAAAAAATCAGCGTGGTCAGTCAGGATTATGGAGTTATTCTGTTTCCGGAGACTTACCTATTGTGTTGTTGCAAATTGAAGACAGCTCGAATATTGAATTGGTGCAGCAGCTCGTGCGTGCACATGCCTACTGGCGATTGAAAGGACTCATCGTGGATCTGGTCATATGGAATGAAGATCATGGTGGATACAGACAGGTATTACAAAATCAAATCCTTGCACTCATAGCGCCGGGTATTTCATCTGATCTGCAGGATAAACCAGGAGGAATATATATACGGACTACCGATCAGATATCCAATGAAGATCGAATCCTTTTTCAAACTGTAGCGCGGGTTATTATTTCTGATAAATTAGGAACACTTGAAGGACAACTCAATCGCCGAACAAAGCTAAGAGGTGTATTACCGAATTTAATACCGACGAAAATATATCCTTTGATTGAATCATCATTCATGCCACGCACAGGTTTGCAATTTTACAATGGCACCGGTGGTTTTTCATCAGATGGAAAAGAATATATCATCAATACATTGCCATCACAATTAACACCGGCTCCGTGGTCCAATGTTTTGGCCAACAAACATTTTGGAAGTGTCATATCAGAAAGTGGTCAATCCTATACGTGGTATGAAAATGCACATGAACTTCGGCTTACACCATGGACGAATGATCCGGTGATTGATAATGGCGGTGAGAATTTTTATCTGCGGGATGAAGAGTCAGGACGATTCTGGTCACCGGCGCCTCTTCCTGCACGTGGAAAATCACTTTATACGACCAGACATGGATTTGGGTACAGTGTATTTGAGCATAATGAAGATGGTATAAATACTGAAATGGTAGTCTTTGTTGATATTGACAAACCGGTCAAATTTACGGTCATCAAATTGAGGAATCATTCCGGAAGAAGACGTCGGCTTTCTGCTACGGGATATGTTGAATGGGTACTGGGTGATCTGCGATCGAAGACGATGATGCATGTCGTGACAGAGCTTGAATTAAACAGCGGTGCTATCCTGGCCAGAAATTCATATAACACTGAATTCGGCAGACGCATTGCTTTTTTTGATGTCGATGATGCATCAAAATCAATTACGACGGACAGGGAAGAATTTATAGGCCGCAACGGCACATTGAAAAGTCCTGAAGCTATGGGCAAATCAAAACTGTCGGGTAAAATCGGAGCTGCGCTTGATCCCTGTGCAGTGATCCAGGTCGAATGTGTGCTTGAAGACGGAGATGAACGTGAAATCATATTCCGTCTTGGAACAGGTGCTAATGCTAATGATACAGCTAATCTTATCAGGTTGTTCAGAGGTAAGACCGCAGCAAAAGAGTCACTTGAAAAAGTAAAAAAATACTGGCAAAAAACATTGTCGGTTATCCAGGTCGAATCACCTGATTTGGCCTTAAATAATTTATCTAATGGTTGGCTTATCTACCAGACCATAGCATGTCGTCTGTGGGCGCGAAGTGGATACTATCAATCAGGAGGTGCCTTTGGTTTCAGGGATCAATTACAGGATGTGATGTCGATCCTGCATACTGAACCTATGCTCGCACGCGAACAAATACTCCTGTGTGCCTCAAGACAATTTATGGAAGGTGACGTACAGCATTGGTGGCATCCACCTGTAGGAAGAGGTGTGCGCACAAAGTGCTCGGATGATTATTTGTGGTTGCCATTTGTGACCAGCAGATATGTAATCGCTACCGGTGATACCGGGATACTTGATGAAACAATTGGATTTCTTGAAAGTCGTGAACTTAACGTGGACGAACATTCTGTATATGACCTTCCTATTCGTTCAGGACATACTGCAAGCCTATATGATCATTGTGTGATGGCCATCGAACATGGTGTTCATTTTGGTGTGCATGGCTTACCCCTGATCGGAACGGGTGACTGGAATGATGGAATGGACAGAGTGGGCAGTGAAGGTAAAGGTGAAAGTATATGGCTTGCTTTTTTCCTTTATGATACGATCAATCGATTTATAAAGCTTGCAAAGAATAAGGATGATGTATCATTGATAAATCGTTTTGAAGCCATCATGGGCGAAATGAAAAAGAATATTGAATTACATGGATGGGATGGTGAATGGTACCGTCGTGCTTATTTTGATGATGGCACGCCACTTGGTTCAAATCGAAATGAAGAATGTAAGATTGATTCTATTGCGCAGAGTTGGGCTGTGTTGTCCGGAGCCGGTGAGGGATCAAGAGTTCGAATGGGGATGAAAGCAGCTGATCAGCGATTGGTTAGAAAAGATGATGGTATTATTCAGCTTTTTGATCCACCGTTTGATAAATCAAATCTTAATCCGGGGTATATCAAAGGATATGTTCCCGGGGTGCGTGAAAACGGAGGACAGTATACACATGCTGCTATCTGGATGATCATGGCATTCGCATCACTTGGGGATAGGAAACGGACATGGGAATTGATAAAGATGATCAACCCTGTCAATCATGGAAATACTGTTGAGAAAATCGCAACATATAAAGTAGAACCCTATGTGATCGCTGCTGATGTGTATGCAGTATCACAACATTCCGGACGAGGCGGGTGGACGTGGTATACAGGATCTGCAGGATGGATGTATCAGCTGATTATAGAATCATTTATTGGTCTGCAACGCGAAGGAAATACGCTGCGATTCAAACCCTGTCTGCCTGAAGAGTGGAATTCTCTAAAAATTAAATACAGGTTTAAGGATACGACGTATGACATTGAAATAATGCAAAAAGAAAATGCATCGGATGAAATGGAGATCACTGTTGATGGAGAGAAAGCAGAAAATGGAATATTGTTATTGGAAGATGATGGGAAGGTGCATGAGGTGAAGGTTGTGGTGTAGGGCTTCCTTCTGCCCCCGCTTCGCGTCCCCAATCGTCCTTCGCTTCGCTGCGAACAATTGAGGAGAAGGAAGGAAGCACCCTCTAGATGTTGACTTTCGCTGCGAACAATTGAGGTGAAGGAAGCTTCTTCACAAATTAACTTTCGCTAAAAACAATTGAGGAGAAGGAAGGAAGTATCTTCAGAAATTGACATCCGATAAGAACAATTGATGGGATAAGTAAGAAA
>JBATMM010000198.1:0-7277 GCA_049289835.1 Saprospiraceae bacterium
ATATAGAGCATTACGTGGGGACTTTGAGCCTGATGCGGAAGAGAAAACGCAGTAACGAATAACGAATAACGTGTAACGAGTAACGAATAACGAGTAACGAGTAACGAGTAACGAGTGTATTCCTAAATTCGTTATTCGTTACTCGTTACTCGTTATTTTTTTAATCGTCTACTTTATCCTTTTCTATCAGTCTGAATCCATTGCCATGGATATTCATAATTTGCAGATTAGGATCTTTGCTTAAATATTTTCTCAATTTGGTCACAAACACATCCATAGAACGGGCAGTGAAATAATTGTCTTCTCCCCAGATTTTCGCCAGTGCTTCTGATCTGGTCAACACATCATTTTTATGTTGACAGAACATCTTCAACAAATGAGCCTCTTTAGGTGAAAGTTTTTCGCGTTCAGGTCCGCCAGTACCGGGCCATGTCAATATGCGCAATGGATAATTGAAATGGTAGCCACCTACATGATATTCCTTTACTTCATCTTCTTTGTCCATTCCCTTGTTGACCCGGCGAAGGATCGCCTGGATGCGCAGCAATAATTCTTCTGAATTGAACGGCTTGGCCAGGTAATCGTCTGCTCCGATTTTAAATCCTTCGAGAATATCTTCTTTAAGGTTTTTGGCTGTCAGAAAGATGATGGGCATTTCCTTGTCCTTTTCACGGACTTCTTTCGCCAGTGTGAAACCATCCTTACGCGGCATCATCACATCGAAAATGCATAAATCAAAACTTCCTCTCCTGTAACTCTCAAAACCTGCTACCCCGTCTGAGGCAAGCGTAACATCATAGTCATGCATTTCCAGATAGGACTTCAGTACGTCTCCAAAGTTTTGATCATCCTCCACCAATAGAATTTTACTTGCTGTCATACCTTTATATTTTTCAGTTTCTTTAATCGAAATTCTGATTCAGAATCACTTAATATTTTTTTTGCCGGAGGGGAAGATAAATAGAAAATTTGCTTCCCTTGCCTAACTCACTTTTGACCTCAATACTTCCTTCATGAGCAGATGTAATCGCTTTTACATAACTCAGCCCTAAACCAAACCCTTTTACATCGTGAAGGTTGCCGGTATGTACCCGGTAGAATTTATCAAAGATATGCTTTTGATCTTCTTTGGTCATTCCTATCCCCTTATCCTCGACATCGATCTGAATGCCTCCATTGAGATTAAACGTATTAATCGCTATATCCGGTGCTGTATCAGAATACTTATTAGCATTATCAAGAAGATTGTGAATCACACTAGACAGGTGAGTCTGATCAGCCTGCACGACATGTTGCCCCGCATCAAGATGGGTAATTATTTTTCCATCGCGTTGATGTACCTGGAGGCTTAAATGATCTACAGCCTGCCTGATGAGTTCATGCAGATCTACATCAGCGATCTTAAGTTGGAAGTCTTTCTTATCGATCTGCGCCATCTGCAACACTTTTTCTACCTGTTGCAACATCCGTTTGTTCTCCTGCCTGATGATACCAATGAAGCGGTTGATCTTCGTTTCATCACTGATCACTTTAGGGCTGGCTATCGAATCAGCCGCAAGAGATATTGTGGCTATGGGTGTCTTAAATTCATGCGTCATGTTATTGATAAAATCCGTCTTCATCTCTGAAACCTTTTTTTGACGCAGGATGACATGAATCGTATAACTGAAACAAAATAAAATCAAACTTGTAAAAAGTATAGCAGCCAACATAGTCGGAAGTAATGAATACCAAAGCCATCCCTTTTTATTTGGAAAATGAAGCTTTAACCATCCCGGCGAATTATGAACATCACTACGGTAAAGAGCAACCTGATATTTTGAATTAAACAAGTTGCGCGATTGCGGATTGTCTACATGACTGGCTTCTGATTCATCCATATTACCCACGACATAGTTGCCATTGATGATGATAAAACTTGTATCTGAGGCCTGGATGACGCCATATTGATAAGGTAAATCGATCCCCCTGTTTTCAAGCTCTTCTCTGATGAATTGGGTCAGTTTTTTAGGATCTATACGCTCAGAAATGTCAGGTGGGTTATACCGTCGCTGTTCATCGAGGATCTCCCAATATGTGCTTTGACGCCTCCAATTGTCCATAGGGTCAAGCAAAGAAATCAACTTGTCACTTTTAAATAAGCTATCGTTCAGCGATGATAGATTTTTATGCATTTCCTGGCTCACCATTCCTGATTCATGTACGAATTCAGCGATTTCCTGTTGGATCATCAGGGGTGGGGCATGATTCAGGGTATTCAGTATGTCAAGCGGAGCTTTCGCTTCTATAGCGGAGAGTTTCTCTTCAACCTTATTCAATGCCTCTATCACATTGGTATCAAATCGTGATTCCTGCTGCCTCATAGACCAGTTGAACCAATAGATCTGTATCAGGCTGGAACCCAATAGCCCTATCGTCATCAATGCAATGATCAACCAAATAGCCCTCTTACTCATACTTGTGGAAACAAAAATAAGCCCGCGAAAGATTCACAGCGCATTTTAAGGAAGTATTAACCTATGATGATTGGGGAAATGGGAAGGTGGGGTTAGCAACGAGTATGGGATTTAGGCATGGGGCTATTGGAATACCATTCCACTAATATTTCTAGTAAAAGCAATGTATATTTTTTTCCAAATTCCCAACTCCTTACACCTTAACTCGCTGCTATGACCAAAACCTTAAACCACATTAAAGCACTTTGATCTTAATATTCCTATACCACACCTGGTTACCATGATCCTGCAATGATATTTTCCCTTTAGTGGCCATACCAAAACCTTTCATATCCTTGAATTTGGATTTGCTGATCATGTCTTTCCATTTGTCCGTGTACATATCATATTCCACTACTTTTCTTCCATTGAGCCAATGTTCTACATGGCCTTTGTTTTTGATAAGACGCACCTTGTTCCATTGACCAGATGGTTTTACTGTGATGTATGTACACTCGATCATATCATACAGATCACCTGCTTTGTGTGCTTTGAATCTTGCATCCGGATGACAGGTGTTATCCAATACCTGCATCTCCGGACCAGTCTGCCAGACATATTGTTGATCTGTAGATTCTACAACATTGTAGATAATACCGCTATTGCCGCATGGCGAAATTTTCCACTCCAGATCCAGTTCGAAATTTTCATATTCGTCTGATGTGAGAATGTCTCCACCATCGAGCGCCTGCCAATCGCCATTTGGATTTTTCTTAGCATCCAGCATGAGTGCATTATCATTGATCACCCAGCTTGCACCAATTGTGGATTTATTAAAATTATGCCAGCCATTTGTTGTCTTCCCATCAAACAATAATTTCCATCCACCACTCTCTTCTGAAGGTGTCAATGTATTCATAGTGAAGACAGGAACTGCACTTACCGCAACAGGATTTCCCTGCGGAATTTGATTCATGGTGTACCAGGCTTCTGTTGACCAAAGTGGTAAGCCGCTATCACTTACATAAGCATTTTTCATATGGATATAGACGACATGTCCTGCTTTCATTCCATCAAGTTTCAATGAAACTTTTTTTCGGTCAGCTGAAACATAGGCACCTAACACTTTGAGATTGACATTATCCACTTTTGGACCGCCATAATCCTTGGTGGGCACATAACGCCATTGTTTCACTTCCCAATCATTGACATTCCATCCGTCACCTTCTTTCAGTGGCTCGGTAAATTCAATTTCAACACCATCTGTCTTAGCTCTTACAGCTAACATTTCAAAAGTCGGTTTACTGTTGTATTTCAATCTCTGTAATCCATACCAAAGCTTGCCTGATTGCTGCCAGTTGCCGGGATTACCTATCCCGCCGACATACAATGCACCATCAGGACCCCAGACCATTCTGTTGATACCGGCTTCAAGGCCCTGAATGAAACGGAAGACTACGCCCTGATATTCACCATTTATTTTTTCAACAAAAACCCGTTTGACACCACCATGCGTTACTTCACCATGGATCATCTGACCTTTGTACGGACCATCATTTATAACTAATGGTGTTGATGGTGAATTTCCGATTTCGTCTTGTGGAAGCCATACTACAGGAGGTTTTTCCTTTAATGAAGCTGTGCCTTCAAAATCTACTGATCTTGATCCGAACCATGCATCTTGTGTGATGTGAAGAATTTTGCTTGACGGTAACCAGTCGCCCTGATTGTCGGCTACAAATATTTCATTATCGATTCCTATTCCGATTCCATTTGGTGTTCGTAAACCGCTGGCGATGTAGATGATATCTCCTGACGGAAGATCAAACCTGACAGCATGTCCGCGACTTGGTGGCTGATTGGGTGCTGACGCTCCACCCGGAAGGATATCCGTAGCGAGTGTCGCGTAGAGGTCCCCATTTTTTTCTGCAAGTCCAAAAGAAAACTCATGAAAATTTCCGGAGGTCTGCCACTTGTTGGATACGCACTGATATTCATCGATCATGCCGTCACCATCATTATCTACTAATCTGGTGAGTTCCTGTTTTTGCATGATGTATATCGTATCGTGGATCACTTTAAGACCAAGTGGTTCGGCTAATCCGCTTGCTATTCGTTGGACTTTTATTTGTGCCGGATCACCGGATTCAACATTTGTAAGCAGGTACACAGAGCCTGAAGGATCCCATGTGCTGATCGCAAGACGTCCGTCTGACATAAAATCCATTCCACCCACTTTTGGAGGAAAATCCCATGGCCGTGCCTGTGTCAAATCATAAGAAGGATGTACACTTATTTCAGATGACATGTCACCTGGAATCACGCTGCCAATCACCATGGAGAGTGTTTTTCCCTGCAATTTTGAATTTACATCGGTAGAATGAAGAAGATTAATGGAGGGAACACCTGTCCATTCCTTTGCATCTTCGGGTTTCCACTCGAATGACAAATACCTTCCTCCTTTTCCCTGCATGTACTCGAGAATGATGGGATGATATCCCTGTGACAATTTTACAGTTGCTTCTTTTACTTCTGTTCCATGTTGTCCGTCATTATCAAGAATTAATTTACCATCGACAGTCACTTTTGAACCATCATCACTCCATATTCTTAAACCTGTAGTGATATCTTTTTCTGCATATAGATATCCTTTTGCGATGATGATAAAATCTTCAGTTAATCCACCGAATTTCCCTGCATCTATAGCCTGAAAATCAGAAATGATTCCAGCCTGATCAGATTTTTTATTAGCAGGAATACTTGGGATATTTTCAAATCCTTTTTGATTTGTGTACGCTTCAACAAATAAACCTGGTAGTAAATCCTTCCCATCCTTCATCTCAGTCACTAATTCAATGGCGTTACCACTTGCTTCTTTTTGTCCTGTATCTGTAGTGTCAAGCGACAACACATAGCGAATGATTTGCTGCGCATCAGAAACGGGAAGTTCAGGATGTGCGCTCATCACCTGTGTGCCCCAAATGCCTGCACCTCCTTTGATAACTTTATTGGTCAATGTAGCTACAGTTTCATCATCGAGTGGATATCGTTGTGCTATTTGTTTGAATGAAGGGCCAATGGTTTGGACATTAGTATTGTGACAAGTCTTACAATCATTTTTGTCAATAAGCCTTTCACCTAGCGATAATGTGTTTTCAGCTTCTCCGGTTGTATTTGGATTGATGATCGTGGGTTCACTGACAAATAATGTGGTGAAGGAGGTTTCGCCTTCTTCATTTAATGTCAGACGGCCATTTAATGTTAATATCTGTTTTGAATTTACCTGTGCAGATTCTTCATGATCAATATTCCATTTCCCGTTAGTCTGAACATTATTTTTTAATGCTATTGAGGTGACTTGTTGTGCAATGCTGATTTCATATCCCTTCGCATCATTTTTCACAATGAATTTCCGTTCAAAACCCATCTGTCCATCGGTATTTTTAACGACCTCAGGTTGTTCAGTCACATTGAGTATTGTGCCATCGGTGCATTTCAATTTATACATCATATATGCATGACCATTTTTGATGGCATGTCCTCCATATTGTACTTCCTTCAGCACGGGCTGACCGCCTTTTGTTACATTCCAGGGTTGACCATATGGATTTTTCAGCCAGACATTGCCGATCGAAATGGGTTGTGGACCATGAGCATTATCATAGACTGCACCTTGTAGTTTGACATGACCTTTCCAGACCTGGTAGAGAGAACAACTATCTGTATGGTAAGCCGCCCACATATTGTCATGGAGTGCAAAAGTGATGATCCGTGGTTGCTGATCAAGGACAGATCTGAATACCCAGGGTTGATAGGGGCGATCAGCATCTGCTGTGGTTCCGGCTTTTTTACATCCTACAGCGAGTAAAATGAAAGCTATACAGCAAAGGGCTTTAAGTTGGTTTTTCATCGTTTCAATTATATTTTCAAGTCAATAATACTGAATTTATCAGGATAGCTTTAGTATATCAAATGGGCTTCATTTTTTATATTTGATGATCTAAAACCAACCGAAATGAAAATTTTAAAATATCTGTTGTATGTCCTTCTGGCCTTAGTAGTGATAGGCGTTGTTTTAGGTCTTTTGGGACCAAAAACATATAAAGTTGAAAGATCTACTGTTATAGCTGCCTCACCTGATGCAGTCTGGTCACACATGAACACTTTAAAGAAAGTAAATGAATGGTCACCTTTTTTGAAAGCAGATACCACTGCTGTCGTTGAATATGCGGGTAAAGATGGAGAGGTCGGCTCCTCAAGTTCATGGAAATCAAAAAAAATGGGTAATGGCCAGCAGACCATTACAGCTATTGATCCAATGAAATCATCTGCGGTCGAACTTAAGTTTTTTATGCCCTGGGGTGATATGGTATCAGGTGCATATATCAATCTCGAACCTGATCCTGCCGGAACAAAGGTTATCTGGGGCATGGCCGGTAAAAACAATTTCGTCGGGAGAGCTATGGGTGTCGTCATGAGTATGGAGAAAAATGTCGGACCTTTTTATGAAAAGGGTCTTGCTGATTTGAAAACCATGGTTGAATCTGCACCAAAAGCGCCAAAAATGGATATGACTTATCAGATCAACGCGGGACAATACCCTGGAGGTAAATATCTGTCTGTTCGCAAAACAATTGCCATGAGTGGTATCGCTGATTTCTTTTCGAAGAATACTCCTCTGCTGATGGAAGCTTTGAAAAAAGGAAAAGTGGAAATGGCCGGCCCTCCTTCAGGAATATATTATACGTGGGATGAAAAGAAAATGGAAAGCAACATGGCTGTTGCCGTTCCGATCAAAGGAGATATGAAAGCTCCCGCAGGAATGGAGGTGATTTCACTGCC
>JBATMM010000199.1:0-3889 GCA_049289835.1 Saprospiraceae bacterium
CGTTGTCCTTGCCTGGACCTACATGATAGGTGATCGGCAAGCCACCTCTCCATGATGCAGGCACTACAGGTCCACTCAATGATTGTAAAAACGGTAATGCATCTTCATAAGAGATCGGCAATACAGGTATTTTCATGATCGTGATCGCATCGCTTATATTCAGTCGTTTAGCTTCTTTGGTTGCTCCTACTCCCGGAGTCAAAGGATCACCTGGATAAACAGGCATATCCATCACCGATCCTCGTTGTACACCATCCTTTGGACGATACGGTCCTTCGGGATACACATCGCCTTGTGCATAGCCATCATCTGCAGGATCGGAATAAATAATACAACCAATAGCACCGTGTTCGGCCGCAACTTTCGGTTTGATACCACGCCATGATCCGCCATATTTAGCAATCACAATTTTTCCTTTTACATCTATGCCCATTCTTTCCAGTTCTTCATAATCTGCAGGTGTACCGCGATTGACAAAGATCAATTGGGCTGTTACATCACCATCGGCTGAATAGGCATTGTAAGAAGGTAATTGTTCGGATTTTTGTCCGGAAGTCCTATCTTCTTTCAACGTAGCTTCTTCAAGCTTTGCCTTATACGGATTGCTGCCTAGTAGATCTAAAGATCTTGACTTCGGAGTTGGGAAAAGGACGTCGTAAGATGCAATTTCAGTTTGATAGCCCCATTGTTTGAATAAGTTGGCCATGTATTCGGCATTCGCTTTATCCTGTGGACTGCCGACATGATGAGGATGAGAGGTGAGAAATTGCATCCAGGTATCCTGATTAGCAGCATTGAGTTGTGTATCAAATTGTTTTTCCCAGTCCAATTGTTTTGTGGCATTGGCATCTGTAAAGCCCAAGAGTTTTTGGGCATGGGAAGTGGTAATAAAGAGAAGGGATATTACAAATAGATTAAACCATTTCATACCGGAGGATTTTATTTTTCTAAAGAGCCCAAATTAACACACCTTGATGATGTTGCTTGTATTATATTTTGGAAAATCTTTGGCGTTTATTGATAATATCGATTGTACACTTTGATAGCTATTATGAAACAGGTTTTATTCAACAATTAGTAAAACTGTGTTTTAGAGGTCTAATATTATCCGAATGCTTTGTTTTAGTCTGTCTTTTTGTTGAGGATTAAGTTGACCGATACGATTCAGCAGTCTGCGGTTATCGATTGATCTCATCTGATCGACAAGAATGTCACTTTTTTTTATACCCTGGCCCTCCTTCAAATGAATACGCAAAAACTCCACATCTTCCTGAATATTGGTAGTCAAAGGACAAATAATCGTTGAAGGATGCTCGTCGTTGAGTAAATCTGTCTGGATAATTACAACAGGTCTGATTTTGCCCGGTTCAGTTCCTTGTTTTGGATTCAAGTCTGCAGTCCAGATTTCGAATTGTTTAATCTTCATGGATTAAACTCTCAAATTCAGCTAAAATGTCCATTGAGTCTTTGCGAACCAGTTTGGACTCCTTTAGTAATTGTTTTTTTAATAGTCGCCTTTTATTGACCATATTATAAATATTTACGGCATCATTAATATACCGATTTCGGGCAATTTTAAGCTTAGATGTGATTTTATCAGTTTCCTCAAAAATATGATCGTCCAGTTTTAAAGAAAGAGTTTTCATATCAGGATGTTTTTGGTAAAGGTATATACTTTTTGTATATACTTCCATTTTTAGATCCATTTCGTCTCAAAATAGGATCATTTTGAGTATGGATTTTAGAATCACTCCTTCATATTTTACCATATTTGATTAATCTTGAAATGATCTCAAATAAATTATTGCATCGTATTGAAAATCAGTCAAATATATATCAAACAGGGTTAGGAAATACGGGTGATTTTGGTTATCTTTGCCGATTCAATTTCAGAGGAGATTTATGACAAAAATAGCAGGTAGTTACGGCGCCGATAATATACAGGCGTTAGAGGGTTTAGAAGCGGTCCGCATGCGTCCGAGCATGTACATCGGCAGCACAGATATCAAGGGTTTACATCACCTGGTCTGGGAGGTTGTCGACAATTCTATCGATGAACATCTGGCAGGATATTGCACCCATATTGAGGTGTATGTCAATAAAGATGGTTCGCTGACGGTCATCGATGATGGTCGGGGTATCCCAGTGGGCATGCACGAAAAACTTCAGAAATCAGCGCTTGAAGTAGTCATGACGATACTCCACGCCGGAGGAAAATTTGATAAAGACACATACAAAGTTTCCGGAGGTCTTCATGGTGTAGGTATAAGCTGCGTGAATGCATTGAGTGAGAAAGTTCGTGCTGAAGTAAAACGTGAAGGCAAAATCTTCAGACAGGAATATAGAAGAGGAGTTCCCACAACAGGTGTAGATGCCATCGGCGAATCAAACGAAACAGGCACAACGATTACGTTCTGGCCCGATGGAGAGATTTTCGAGACGCTTGAATTCAAATACGAAACTTTAGCTAATCGTCTGCGTGAATTATCATTCCTTAATCGCGGACTCAAGCTTACCCTTCGTGATGATCGTGATACAGATGAAAAGGGGAATGCACGTACGGAGACATTTATATCAGAAGGCGGACTCAGAGAATTCGTTCAGTTTCTTGATGAAAGCCGTTCACCATTGTTCGCGAGCCCCATTTATGTTAAATCCAAAGAAGATAATGTCGAGATTGAAGTAGCCATGCAATACAATACGGGCTACCAGGAACATATCTTTTCTTTTGTCAATAATATCTCCACGAAAGATGGGGGAACACATGAAGCCGGATTCAAAAGAGCGATAGCCAGGGTATTCAAACAATATGGTGATGATAGTGGCCAATTTACAAAAGCCAAAGTCACACTCTCCGGTGAAGATTTCAGAGAAGGTTTGACTGCGGTTATTTCCGTCAAGATACCCGAGCCACAATTTAAAGGACAAACCAAAGGAGAACTTGGAAATTCAGAAGTAGTAGGTATCGTCTCCAGATCTGTCGGAGAAACATTAGCTGCCTACCTCGAAGAAAACCCTAGCAATGCAAAAATCATCGTAGAGAAAGTAATTCTCGCCGCCAGAGCACGTGATGCTGCACGCAAAGCACGCGAACTGGTTCAGCGAAAAAATATTCTGACGGGTGGTGGGCTCCCCGGAAAATTAGCAGATTGTTCGTCACGTGATCCAAAAATTTGCGAACTCTTCCTTGTTGAGGGAGATAGTGCAGGAGGTACGGCAAAACAAGGTCGTGATCGTAATTTTCAGGCGATACTACCCTTGCGTGGAAAAATACTCAATGTCGAAAAAGCGATGGAGCATAAAATCTACGACAATGAGGAAATCAAAAACATGTTTACCGCACTTGGTGTCAGCATCGAAGAAAAGAATGGTGAGCGGATACTCAATATCGAAAAACTCAGGTATCATAAGATAGTCATCATGTGCGATGCTGATATTGATGGCAGTCACATTGTTACACTCATCCTGACATTCTTTTTCAGGTACATGAGACCATTGATTGACAATGGACATATTTTCATCGCAGCGCCTCCATTGTATCGTGTATCTAAAGGAAAGCAATTCATGTATTGCTGGGACGAAACCGAACGACAGGCGGCGGTTGATTCCTATACTGCAGGTGAGAAAGAATCTGGTGTCAAAGTTCAACGTTATAAAGGTTTGGGTGAAATGAATGCAGAGCAGCTATGGGAGACAACCATGGATCCTGATGCTCGTGTGTTCCGCAGGGTAGGTGTTGATGATGCACTTGAAGCCGACCGTACCTTCAGCATGCTGATGGGTGATGATGTTCCGCCACGTCGCGCATTTATTGAAGCGAACGCGAAGTATGCGAGAGTGGATGTGTAAACAGTAGCAGTAGCAGTAGCAGTAGCAGTTGCAGTTGCAG
>JBATMM010000200.1:0-3814 GCA_049289835.1 Saprospiraceae bacterium
AAAATCCACTGAAGAACTTGCAGTGATGATTGACACTTTCGCTCCACTCATGGTGACAGAACATGCACTTGCCATTGATGATGGAAAATATTTTCAATCGTGGCTGGAGTAAATATCGTGTGATCGTGTGATCTGGTGATTTAGTGATCACAAACAAATTATTTTGTAAATGACTTCTTTTTAATTGCCCAAATAAACAAAAGTCCCCGGTTACTGAGCTGCGGTTGGTGAGCTGTAGCATGAGGATGAGGAAAAGAAGGTCGAACCAAAGCACATGAATGAGTATAGCAAGTCGAAGCAAAGGGGATTTAGGGGTAAAATCCAAAATCTAAAATCTAAAATCTAAAATCTAAAATTCGTTGAACTCCTGGTTTCCTATTCCTTCAAATTCTGATTTTTCAATCTACAATATTCCTTTCGGCATTGGCGCCATTGCCGGTGGCCGTCATTTTGCATGTACACGCATCGGAGACCATGTACTTAATCTCAATGCATTGGCTTCAACTGGTTTCTTTAAAGGCGTAGTCAGCGATGAACATGTTTTTGACAAGCCTGTACTGAATGAATTTATTCAATTGGGAAAACCGGTGACAAATGAGGTGAGGCTTCGAATTCAAAATGCTTTGTCAGATGATCATTCGGCATTAAAGCAGATGCCACAATTATTTATCTCCATTGATGATGTCCTAATGCATCTTCCTGTACATATCGGAGACTATACAGATTTCTATTCGAGCATCGAACATGCAACCAATGTTGGTAAAATGTTTCGTGATCCTGAAAATGCACTTCTTCCCAATTGGCGGCATCTTCCTGTTGGTTACCATGGAAGATCATCTTCAATCGTGGTCAGTGGCACACCCATCCATCGTCCCTCGGGTCAGGTAAAACCAAAGGATGCTGATTCTCCTGTTTTCATTCCTACCCAACGACTTGATTTCGAACTTGAAGTAGGTTTCATTATTGGCAAGGAATCATATCTCGGCTCAAGCATCACAACTGCAGAAGCAGAAGAATATATTTTTGGACTTGTGCTTTTCAATGATTGGTCCGCTCGTGATATTCAGACATGGGAGTATGTCCCTCTGGGTCCTTTTTTAGCAAAGAATTTTGCCTCATCTATGTCACCATGGATAGTTACTCTTGAAGCTTTGAATGATTTCAGAGTGGCTGGAGTTAAACAGGAACCTGATGTACTTCCCTATCTTCAATATGTAGGAAAAAGAAATTATGATGTTTCTTTAGAAGTTTCAATTACACCGGCAGGTCATGAGGAAGCCATAGTGACAAAATCAAATTTCAAATACATGTATTGGAATATGTGTCAACAATTGGCACATCATACTTCAAATGGTTGTAACGTTCGTATTGGCGACCTGATGGCCTCAGGCACCATCAGCGGACACGATCAGGGGTCATATGGTTCCATGCTTGAAATTTGCTGGGGAGGTAAAAATCCTATCACACTTTCTGATGGAAAACTGCGTTCATTTATTGAAGACGGCGACCGTGTAACGATCAGGGGATGGGCCGAAAATCAGGAAAAACGAATAGGTTTTGGCGAAGTTTATAACAGAGTCGTCAATGAAACATGGCCTGGTCTTGCTGCGCAATAAACCGTATTTTTGCCTTAGTTATTCACAGAAACTATTGATATGTCAGTTCTAACTCATAAAGAAACAATCTCACCGGATGTCCAGGAAGATTTTCTTCCTCTCAAAGGCACGGATTATGTTGAATTGTATGTAAGCAATTCGAAACAGGCGGCCCATTATTACAAAACCGCGTTTGGCTTTCAATCCTGGGCCTACAAAGGACTTGAAACAGGCGAAAAAGATATTGAATCATACGTGGTCATCCAGGATAAAATCCGGCTTGTCCTGACTTCTCCTCTGCACAGTGATACACCTATAGGTCGTCACATTGATAAACATGGTGATGGTGTCAAGGTAATCGCACTATGGGTTGATGATGCTGCTGATGCATGGGAACAAACCACGGCACGGGGCGCTAAATCATTCATGTCTCCTACAGTCGAAGAAGATCAGTATGGCCGTGTAGTTCGGGCAGGTATTCATATCTACGGTGAAGTGATACATATGTTCGTTGAACGTAAAGATTATAATGGCCCGTTTCTTCCCGGATATGCAGAGTGGAAAACAAATTACAATCCTGAATCAACAGGTTTAAAATATGTTGATCACATGGTTGGAAATGTAGAATTGGGGAAAATGAATTATTGGGTAAATTTCTATGAAGAAGTGATGGGATTTACCAATATCATTACGTTTGACGATAAAGATATTTCTACCGAATACACAGCTTTGATGAGTAAAGTGATGAGTAGTGGCAATGGCAGAATTAAATTCCCGATCAATGAACCTGCTGCAGGAAAAAAGAAATCACAGATTGAAGAATATCTTGATTTCTATGAAGGAGCCGGTGTTCAACATCTTGCTGTTGCTACTGACAATATCATCGAGACTGTCACTACACTCCGTGACAGAGGTGTAGAATTTCTCAGAGTGCCTGCCACCTATTATGAAACAGTCCTTGATCGAGTGGGTCATATTGACGAAGATCTGGCACCACTTCAGGATCTGGGTGTTCTCATAGATCGTGATCCGGAAGGCTATCTGCTTCAGATATTCACTCGTCCAGTTCAGTCCAGGCCCACTATGTTTTTTGAAATCATCCAACGCAAAGGCGCACGTTCTTTTGGCAAGGGAAATTTCAAAGCACTTTTTGAAGCGATTGAAAGAGAGCAGGAGCTTAGGGGCACATTGTAAGTTCAAATAACATATCATTAAAATATCATTGAGAAGAGTTAATCATTCTTTATCAATAGGGCACATCTACAAACTATGAGACCCATAATTACAATGCTTTTATTAACGTACGTTATGGTTTCACATGCTCAGTTATTTGAGAATAAAATATTTTATCCCGGGGTAAAACACATCAAATCGAATTCATTTAATGGTACAGGAATTGGGAGATATTGGAATTTAAAAACTCTGGATTCTATGGGAAGAACAATTCAGGAGGAACAATACAGGAATAAACAGTTATTAGGTAAAATCATATATACTTACAATGACAATAACGATAAAATTACAGAAATCACATTATTTGATATTAATAACAAAAACAAAACGGACACAAATTATTTCATATATACGTATGACAATAATAAGTTGATCACGAATCAATCCTATATTTATAACAAAACATATTTTACAACGTATGATTTAGTCCTTAGCGCTGGTGATTCTATTTTCAAATTCAACTGTATTTCAAAATATGATAACCATGTTTTCACCATAATATTCAACAACAATAGAGAGATCAAAACATTCACTGAATACGAGCCACAAAATGAAGCGTATAAAAAAACTGAATTCACATACGACGATCATGGAAATTTGCTATCACATAAAGTACAACGAAATTCAAAGGACATAGGAATTTATACAGGTGGACCAGGTGGTGACGATGAGAAATATATAAATAAATATGATCAACATGGAAGACTTATAAAATATTGGCTTATAGTTTTTGGTAAAAAATACAAAATAGGCCGTAATAAATATATTAACTGACTATCATAACTATTCCAAAATCGTAAATCAAAAATTGAACTTTCCTCTCGTAAATCCCATCCCTGAAACAGATACTTCGATCGCAAAACTCGTTGAGTTCTACAATGAGACATTAGGCTTTTGCCCAAATAGTGTCCGTACGATGCAGATCAGGCCCCATCTTGCTGAAGCATTTATTAATTTGAATAAAGCTGTGATGGAAAATCATGGGC
>JBATMM010000201.1:0-10508 GCA_049289835.1 Saprospiraceae bacterium
CCCTGCTCCCTGCACCCTGCCTCACGTCTCAGATCTCACGAACTCCGTCTGTATGCCACACTCATCTTTTGATGTTCCTGCCCATCTTGCATCACGATTGTCGCCTCCTTCAACAAATGATCTTGTACACGGCATGCAACCAATACTAAGATAACCTTGTGCGTCAAGTGGATGTTCGGGGAGGTTATATTCTTTACGATATTCCCAGATCATTTTTGATGTCCAGTCCAGCATCGGATGATATCTCACCTTGCCATTTTCCATTGGCTCCTCTTCCTGCAATTGAGAACGGAATTTAGTCTGATCACGTCGCACCCCATTGATCCAGATATCATGACTGAGGATGATGGGTTCTAAGGGCAATACTTTATTGAGATAGCAACAGTGATCAGGATTGTTGACAAAAAAGAATTTACCATTACCATCCCGTTGTCCTGCCTTGGAAACCGGAGATACGGCATCAATTATATTTAGTCCAAACAGATCGGCGATTTCATAACGGAAGGTGATTGTTTCCGGAAAATGAAAACCGGTATTGAGAAAATAGACGGAAATATCAGGTTGAAAACGACTTATGATATGCAGGAGGGGTAAGCTGTGGGTCTGAAACGAGGAGCTTACAAAGGCTTTTTTACCTGAGGATTTATATACTTCCAGCTTTTCACCTATTCTATCAATGATTTCTGGCATTCCGGGCATATCCATAATGAAGGCAAAGGTATTGAGCCTTTTGTAACATTTAAGACCGTAGAACAGTTTATGGAAGATATCCGATTGTACCACAAGTTTTTTGCTATGGAAACAATTGCATTTTCAATTCAGAGAAAGGCAGAATTTATTTTTTCTTCTTCATTGAAGCTTGTGAAACAGATTTTTCCATGTTCTGTTTCACTCTGTATTTCACCATTTTTGTAATCAAATCTAAAGGCAACGGCTTGTCAATCGGAAATTGAATCGAACCTTTAGCTCCGTCATAAACTGACAATTCTTTTTTAAAAGCCACAATGGCATCCGGTCCCGGATAAAAACCAATATGGTTTTTAAAACCTCCAAAATGTACGAGGTTGCCATGAAGTGTAAAAGTCGGAATGCCATATCCGATTTTTTCCTGAGCATCAGGAGCAGCTTTCCGTATAGTCGATCTGATTTGTTCAAGAAGTTTGCGCACATCAGGGGGATAAAGTGCTATATACGAATCAATATCATGTATTGAAGTGTTCAAGATATTAATCTTTCTTTCCTTTAAAGTAAGCATAGATGGCCATCGAGTGTCCGTGCCCCAAATCAAAATCTTCTTTTAGCCAGGATACAATCTGGCCTGCTTTGACATCGGGTTTCAGTTCACCTTTTTGAAGAAATCCTTTCTTCTCTGCAAGTTTGCGAAAGTCCTCAGCTGATATACCGGTCTTTGCTTTGATATTATCGAGATAAGCCTGAAATGACATGGGTACAAATTTATTTTTCAGTATGTCTTTTGAAATTATCCAATATCGCCTGCCATCCGGTTCGCTGTAATTCACTTGAATTCTCGTCCTCAGTTTCGAAGGTCTCCGTAACTGTTGTACTTGATCCATTTCCTTCAAATGTGATGTCCACTTTTCTCCCATCAGCGATGACGTAGACTATTTTTTTATTGGGAATGATTTGCTCATAAGTACCTACAAAATCAAATCCAAAACTTCCGTCTTTGGCTTCCATCCGTGCCAGAAATTGACCGCCAACTCTCATATCTATTTCAACTTTGGGTGTGTGCCAGTCATCGGAAGCATTGTTCCATTGCATGATATCTGCAGGAGTATTCCAGCTTTTCCAGACTTTTTCTACAGGGGCATTTACAGTTGTTTCTACTGTAATTGATTGCTTTGAAGTTTTCATGGTGTTATTTTTTTTAGAATATATTTATTTGCATTTGACAACACAAACATACTGTCAGATATCAAATCGTAGGGAGTAGAAATGCGACATAATTGGGGGCTGCTTCGACATTGTAAGTAGTGAGTACTAAGTAGTGAGTACTAAGTAGTGAGTACTAAGTAGTAAGAAAATTATTTAGAGAAATTAATTAAGAAATAAATCAATAGAGTTTGATTTTCTTTTTTCGTTTAAAATCGAAAATCGAAAATCGAAAATCGAAAATCGAAAATCAAAAATCCAGTCTATCTCCATATTTCTTCAGCCAGGCCTCGTGTTTCAGAAAATTCTCATCCGCTTTCTCTACCCATTTCCAAAAACGGGATCCATGATTCATTTCTTTGAGATGGGATAACTCATGTATGATCACACTATCCATGATATTGGGCGGAGCAAGTAAGATTTTTGAAGAAAAATTAAGATTACCATTTGTAGCACAACTACCCCAGCGGCTATGTACATATTTGAGCCGGATGTCGTTGATTTCTTCCTTGTAGAAAAGTTTATTGTAAGATTCTACGCGATCAGAAAATGAGGGTATCAGATCTGCACTCACGCTCCTTGATATCAATGATGTGATAAAGTCTCTTGTGTAATAGTCCTGTTCTCCAAGCTGCGGGAGGCTTAGGACAAGATTGGATCCATCAATATGGGCCGTACCCGTTGATTTTGCCTGGCTGGTGGAAAGTTGAAGAGTATAATTTTTAAATGCGGTCTTAATGATCTGGCCGGTACGGTATTCTTTATTTTTCCAGCGTTGTGCGAGGTCGGGCTTTTCTGTCAACGTCTCGAGAAGCCACTTTTTAGCCCATATAAGTTTTTCCTGTTTGTATTCTTTAGGCGCCGAATATGGCATCCTCAGGTAAGCGGAAGTTTTACCGAAAGAGACCCTTGTGTCTTCCCTGGGCTCTTCGATAATGAGTAAGGGAAGGTGTATCCCCTGCCATCTTACTGACGTTCTGGTTTGTCTGCTACGCATGTTTCAGCGCAAATTCTTTCATGACCTCAGCTAATACCTTTACTCCTTCTTCAGTCATAGCATTATAAATAGATGCTCTGAAACCTCCCACAGATTTATGTCCCTTCAATCCGTCGCAACCAGCCTCTTCGCAGAAGGACTGGAATTCTTTGCTTAATGAATTGTCTTCAAGGTTAAATGTCACGTTCATTCTTGACCTATCTTCCGGAACACTATGCCCCAGGTAAAATGGAATCGTATCTATGACCTCATAGAGATATTTTGCCTTTCGTTCATTTATCTTTTGCATCGCTGTCAATCCCCCCAGGTCCCGCAACCATCTGAGCGTAAGCATACTTACATAGATAGGAAAAACAGGAGGTGTGTTGTACATGGATTCATTCTGAATATGTGTCTCATATCGAAGCATGGTGGGCAATGTTTTATTGACCTTACCCAGCATGTCTTTTCTCACGATGACTAATGTGACACCAGCCGGGCCCAAATTTTTTTGAGCACCTGCATAGATCAGTCCGAAACGATGTGGTTCGATAGGTTTTGAGAATATGTCAGATGACATATCACATACGATGGGTATCGGGGAGTCAGGGAAGGACTGATATTGAGTCCCATAAATCGTGTTATTACTGGTCAGATGCAGATAAGCATATTCAGGGGCAATCTTGTATCCTTTCGGGATGTAATTATAATTGGCATCTTTTGAACTGGCTATAACGTCAATAGATCCAAGGATTTTTGCCTCATTAATGGCTTTGCTGGACCAAACCCCTGTATCCACATATGCTGCTTTTTGTCCGTCCGGTAAAAGATTCATGACCGTCATAAAGAATTGGGTACTCGCACCTCCGGATAAGAAAAGCACTTCAAATTCATCTGTCAATCCCAATAGGTCTCTGACGAGCTGTCCGGCCTCATGTAGGATAGGCTCAAAATAGGAGGAACGATGAGAAATCTCAAGTATGGATAATCCGGAATTATTGAGGTTTAGAACAGCCTGTGCGGCTTGTTCAAAGACGGTTTTGGGCAGAATAGAAGGTCCTGCAGAGAAGTTTATGATCCTGGGCATAATCGTAATCAGATTGTAACGGCAAATCTACAATTCATCATCTGACTTTTCGATGAATCAATGATGAAAAATCATATAAATGAAAACGATTTATTATTCAGCATTATTAGTACATCCCACATCCACATAAGACAGGCATTTTAGTCTGGTAAAAGGATATAAAAATCGAAAATCCGACACTGGCAGACAGTAATTTTAGTACAATCACAGAAGCGAATCATGCGTTGGAAGGTAGAATATCATTTGATTTTTAAACTGACACAAACTTCTTAATCCTTTTTCTATCTTGTTTTCGTCAGGCCATCTTTTCTTTTACCAACTATTGAAAAAACGATGAAACCATCCCGCCAACTTCTTTTTATTGGTTTGCCCCTATTTGCAATTGCTGCTTTTTTTCTTTTGCGCAAATCCGGAACTGCAGTTCCTGCTGGCGATCTTCTTGTCAAAGCAACTGATGCACCACTTTCTGTCTCCATTCATGCCCCGGGTGAACTCCAGGCAAAACGCTCAGAAAAGATCAAAGGCCCTGAAGGATTGCGCACCGTCAATATCTATCAGTTGACGATCTCCTCCCTTGTTCCGGAAGGCACAGTTGTCCAGCAAGGCCAGTTTATTGCTTCTCTGGACCGCACCGAACTGGATGGTAAAATCAAAGAATCGCAGACCGAAATTGAAAAAATCGTAACACAGTTAGATCAAGCCAAGATCGATACTGCCATTGAAATGCGCAGCCTGAGAGATGAATACGTTAATGTCAGTTTTTCAATGAAGGAAAAACAACTCTCACTTGAACTGAGTAAATATGAACCTCAGGCCATCATTCAGCAATCACAGCTTGACCTCGAAAGGGCACAACGTGAACTCGATCAGCTAGCCTCTAAACTGAAATTGACAAAGGAGAAATCAGTCGCAAAAATTGAAGAAATAAACGCTTCAAACCGCCAACAACAATTCAAGCTCGATCGCTTATTAGAACTACAAACTCAAATGACTGTGACTGCCCCTAAAGGTGGAATGGTTATTTATGTCCGGGATTGGAATGGAAAGCGAGGCCCGGGCTCTCAGGTTTCTTCATGGGATCCTACAATAGCTGAACTTCCTGACCTGAGCGAAATGATCACCAAAGCCTACATCAATGAAGTAGACATAAGCCAGGTGATGCTGGGGCAAAAAGCGAAAATTTCTTTAGATGCATTTCCAGGTAAGGAATTTTCAGGAGTAGTGATCTCTAAAGCCAACATCGGGGAGCAGGTCCGTAATTTTGATACGAAAGTTTTTGAAGTCATCATACAACTTCATGCTATCGATTCTCTCCTGAGGCCCGCTATGACTACCGGCCTGGATATTTTGGTTGATTCTATTCCTGTCTGCCTGCAGGTCCCACTTGAAGCCATACAAACCGATAGTGTAAGCTTCGTCTACATGAAAAGCAAATCTGGCTTTGTCAGACAAGAAGTCGTTACTGGCCCCTCCAATGATCTGAATATTTGCATCGGAGCAGGATTAAAAGCTGGTGATGAATTGAGTATCAATGCTCCGACTGATGGGGACAAGACAGCTTTTGCGTACCTGAGTCCGGTAGACAAACAAACTGCAGTGGAGAAATTAGAAAAAGCAAAATCTGAGCGCGTAAAAATTCAGCAGGAAGTGGCCAAAACCATTAAAGCTGAAAACCTTTCAGGTGATAGCGATGAAGGTGGTTCATTCATTATTTTCTAAGCCATCACATTCCAATCAGCGATCATGGAGCGATATCTATTCCTTTTCAGAGTAGCCGTAGAAAGTGTACTTGTCAATAAGCTACGTGGTATGCTCACCGCACTCGGCGTTGTTTTCGGCGTGGCTGCAGTCATCGCGATGCTGGCTATCGGTTCAGGTGCAAAGAAATTTCTTCTTGATCAGATGCGATTGATCGGTACAAATAATATTGTATTTACGCATGCTTCTCCTGATTCAAAAAAAGATGGTGAGGAAGAAAGTACTGCCAATAAAGCAGGCAACGATACCAAACTTGTGACATGGGCTCCCGGAATGGCAAAAGGAGATCTGGAGGTCATCAAAAATATCCCTTCGGTTGAACTGATTAGTCCTGAGATTATCCGGCAAACAAAAGCCATTTATTCCGGCAAAATACTTGCCATACGATGTGTGGGCGTGACGAATACTTTTTTTTCACTCAATCAATTGAGTACATCTAAAGGTCATTTTTTCACAGATGAGCATTTTGATCATAATATGCCTGTCTGTGTGATCGGCAAAAATGTTGAAACCAAATTGTTCAGCGGTACTGATCCGATAGGACAATCCGTCAAATGTGGTAATAATTATTTCACAGTGATTGGAGTTTTGGAAAAACGCATGGCCACAAAAGAAAGTCTTTCTTCACTCGGTTTGCGGGACTTAAATTCTGACGTTTTTATTCCTATTGATGTTTCCCTCATACGATTCGGTGACCGCTCCAGGATACGCAAGGAAAATCTGGGCATGCAGGGAAGACAAAATTCAGACGAACATGTAGAGGTTCAACAAATTGATAGGCTTGTGGTCAGGGTAAGTGATTCAAAATATCTTCAGTCGACCGCAGATGTCATAGCCAGGATGATGAAGCGAAGACATGCAGGACAGGTTGATTTTTCTATGGAGATACCTGAGCTTTTATTGCAGCAGCAACAAAAGACCCAGGATATTTTCAACCTGGTGCTTGCAGTCATCGCGGGCATCTCTTTGCTGGTGGGCGGAATAGGTATTATGAATATTATGCTTGCCTCAGTTTATGAAAGAATAAAAGAGATTGGATTACGTCGGGCGATCGGTGCTACAAGCAAGGATATTGTATTACAGTTTTTATTTGAAGCTGTTTTAGTAAGCGTTATAGGAGGTATACTGGGGATAATACTAGGTGTAGTAGCAGCCAAGGCTATTGCAACAACAGCTAAAATTCCGACCATTATTTCGTGGTGGTCTATTTTATTATCCTTTGGTGTCGCGGCTTCGATAGGACTCGTGTTCGGTATTTTTCCTGCACGAAAAGCAGCGAAACTGGATCCGATTGAGGCGCTTCGTACGGAGTGATCTGGTGATCTGGTGAAATTTTTGAAGGATCAATACAACGGTTTGAATTAATGGCAACGCTTAAGTAAAAGAAATTACATGATTAGAATACATTTTAAGTTGAGACGGATGTTTAAACTGCTGTTGTTTGTATGCATCGGACATTTAGCATCTGCCCAGAATGCATATCGACTTACACTTGATGAAGTTGTTGCGTTGGCTCAGAGTGACGCTCCGGATGCGTTACTGGCTTCTACCCGATGGAATTATAGTTATTGGTCCTATCAATCTTACCTGGCTGATTTCAAACCGCAGATCGTGCTTCATGCTGAAACACTTCCGTTATTCAACCGATCTATTGAGCCCGTAATCCTGCCAAATGGTAGTTTGGTGTATTTGAGAAGATCTTTTATGGAAAATAATATGAACCTCGCTCTTCAACAGGATTTCGCAGCCACGGGAGGCACATTATATTTTGGGAGCGGATTGAGGAGACTGGATCAATTTGCCAACGATACCAGTCCTGCTTCAACGTCGTACCTTTCAAATCCTGTAAATCTTCAACTCAATCAACCTCTATTTCAATTTAATGCCATGCGATGGCGGAAAAGGATTGAGCCAATGGTGTATAAAGAGAGTGAGAAACAATATTCAGAGCAGATGGAAGCCGTGGCAAATAAAGCAGCCAATTTGTTTTTTGATCTTCTCATCAGTCAGCTCGATGCAAATGCTGCTCAACAGGATAAAAGTAATGCAGATACCCTGCTTGTGCTATCCAATGGTAGATATGGAGTAGGGAAAATAGCAGAGACTGACTTATTGCAGGTTCAACTTAATGCGATGCAGGCTGAAACCCGACTTGCAGAAGCACAACTTAATATGCAGACGAATACTGAACAATTGCGTGATTTTTTGGATTTGCAGGGAGATATTCAATTTGATCTGGTTCCACCGTATGAAATTCCAACTATCTCCATTGATGAGCAACAAGCATTGAATCTTGCCACACAGAACAGGAGTGCGGTCATTGGTTTTGATAGAAGGATTGAGGAAGCAAAAAGAGACGTCGCAAGATCTCGCGGCGAAACCGGTATCTCAGCAAGTGTAGGTGGGCAATTCGGTCTCACACAAACCGGTGAGAAATTAAATCAGGTGTACACTGATCTGCTTGATCAGGAAGTATTTACTATCGGCCTCACTGTACCTATTGCAGATTGGGGCAAATCAAAAGCACATCGCTCAGTCGCATTATCAAATCTTGAATTGGAACAAAAACAGGTTGAGCAGGAAAAAGAAAATTTCAAACATGTAGTTACACTGCGTGCTCAGCAATTTGAATTGATTCAGAGAAAAACAGAGGTAGCTGAACGATATTTTGAGGCTGCAAAAAAGAGATATGAAATCACGTATCAACGCTATCTGATTGGTAAAATCTCAGTGACAGATTTAAATCTTGCACTTGCGGATCAGGAGGGAGCACGAAGAGGCTACCTTCAATCCATCCGTGATTTCTGGATGGCACTATACGATATACGAGGATTGACATTGTATGATTTTGTGAAGAATCAAACTTTGATGTTCCAGCCTCCTGCTGCAAGATAGAATTGCATAGATATTAAAATAAGCATAATTCTAAAAAACATCATTTCAAAGGGTAGCTTAACTCATGTTTTTCGTTTTATGTCTGATGATAATTCTCAGACTTTGGTCCATCGTGATATACGACCATACCCAATTGAGGAAAACAAAGATTTGATTTTTTACGCCAAGGATTGATTTGAGATGGACGACAAGCCATAGTAACCATGCTATAAATCCCTGAGTCTTTATAAACGGGAGATCAGCAACAGCTTTATTTCTTCCTATAGTGGCCAGGCTACCAAGGTCACGATATCTGAAAGGTATCATTGGTTTTCCTTCTGAGAGTGCATTCAGATTTTTTGCAAGTCGTTTTGCTTCCTGGATGGCTGGTTGTGCGACTTGAGGATGGCCTTTGTTTTTGCCTTCTTCCATATAAGTGTTGTCGCCAATGGAATACACATCTTTCAAACCTTTTACCTGGTTAAATTCATTTGTAATGATTCGATTTCCTTTGGCATAGGAGTCTTCCGGAATTCCATCTATTTTCTTTCCGATGATTCCCGCTGCCCAGATTACCTTCCGGGTATATAATTTGTTACCATTGCTTAGGCTGATTTCATTTCCGTCGTAATTTGTTACACGGGTTTCAGTCATCACATGGACGCCCATTTTTTCAAGGTATTCTTTTGATTTTTCAGAGGCTTCTTCTGACATCGAGGCGAGTAGCTTCTTGGAACCTTCAATCAGATAGATGTCCAATTCTGCGGCATTCAATTCGGGATAATCATGAGGGAGGATAAATTTTTTCATTTCGGCCAATGAGCCTGCCATTTCTACACCTGTAGGGCCACCTCCTACGATGACCATATCAATATGGCTTTGACGGAGATCATCCTCGCGGATGGTCAGGGCCTTTTCAAGGTCAGAAAGAATGGCATTCCTCAGGAATAAGGCATCGGCTACAGATTTTAGGGAATATACATTTGATTCTATCATGGTATTCCCATAGTAGTTTGTTGTAACACCAGTAGCGAGAACCAGGATGTCATAATTCACAAGTCCTTCGCTGGTCGTCAGGTTTTTCATTTCAGGATTCACCACCAGCAGTTCGGCGACCCTGATATGGACATTTTTTTTGTGGCTAAAAAGGCGGCGTAGGGGGAATGCAATTGAGCTAGGTTCAATGCCTGACATGGCGACCTGATAGAGAAGTGGCTGGAATTGATGGAAATTATTCCGGTCAATGATTACGATTTGGTATTTGCTGTTTGAGAGTCGTTGAGCAAGGGTTATACCTGCAAAACCGGCGCCCACGATGACAATTCTGGGATATTTGGTTTCCGGGATGTTGATTGGCATAGTTTCTTGATATAAGAGAGTGGGAATCAGGAAATTTTTGGGGTTGTTAGATATAGGTTCATTTGATCTTAATGCAAACAGGGTCAATAGATTAAGGTTGAAGTAAAGAGGTAAAGGTTGAACATTTTAAAAATATTACAAATATTATTGGGAGGAATATAAATTAATTCTATCTTTGCACTCCCAATCGAGAAATTGGTTTACGAAAAGGTATGTTTTGTGAGATTGATTGGGGTAATAAAGAAGAAAAGTTCATTGACAAGTATGGACAACGATTTATGAGTTTGATCTGAGAAAGATCGGGTTCACAAATTTAGGTAAGAAAAAATCTGAGCGATTGGGTCTTGGAGAGGACGAAAGTCTTTGAAGGGGTCCGAGAGTAAAGTATATATTGAAGAAACAGATAGGAAAACAGAAGGAGCGAGGATCGTCTGCTTGAATAGCCCACACATTTATGTGTGGGAGGATAGAGTGGATAAAAAAACGAACTATGGAGAGTTTGATCCTGGCTCAGGATGAACGCTAGCTGGAGGCTTAATACATGCAAGTCGAGCGGGATTG
>JBATMM010000202.1:0-1804 GCA_049289835.1 Saprospiraceae bacterium
GCCGTCGGTGAATTCAATACATACAATCAATTTCTGGCTGAAGAAGGAAAATACGATTATGATGATATGCTTCAATGGGTATACAAGGCCTTTGGAGATTTTCCCGATATCCTGGCCAATTATCAGGAACGTTTTCTGTATTTTTTAGTGGATGAATTTCAGGATACAAATGGAATTCAGATCGATATACTCAAAAAGCTCATTGATCATGAATGGCTTGATCGTCCAAATGTATTTGTGGTCGGCGATGATGACCAGGCGATCTTTCGATTTCAGGGTGCTAACATTAAAAATCTTTACGATTTCAAAGAGCAATATGATCCTCATATTATTTTACTGGAAGAAAATTACAGAAGCTCCCAAAAAATACTTAATGCTGCACGCAAAGTCCTTGCTCCTGTAGAAGATAGTCTTTCAAGATTAATCTTTGGTGAACCGAAGAAGTTAAAGGCATCCGGCCCTTTTGCAGCGTTTCCTCAACAAGTCAGCATTCATACCTATCCGACTGTGGCCTTTGAGAATGCAGATATTTTCCATCAGATGAAGAGATGGCATGCCACGCAAACAGATGGATCTGTAGCTGTGCTTTACACAAAACATGATTTAGGTACAGACCTTGCCTTTGCATTGAAAGGTGCGGGAATTCCCTTTCAGACTTTGCGTTCTGCTGATGCATTACAACAACCCATCGTACAGCATATCCTTGACATCCTGTCTTGTCTGCAAATGCTGACAGAGGGCGCTGACAATGATGATGCACTCCTGTATCGAATTCTTCATCTCAAATATCTTGACCCGCAGTCCACTGATCTACAACGATTGATTTTAGCATACACAGCGAAAGAAAGGGAGGACAAATCCACACTATTTATGTGGCTGGGTGATCCGGAAAAACTTGATAAAATTTCTTTTCGGAATAGACCGTGGATAGATGCTCAGTTTTCATTGCTCAATGAAGCGACAGCCAATTATTATACAACGACGTTGATCTGGCTAGTAGAATGGATCGTTCACCGCTTTGGTATCATGCAATGGGTTTTGAAACAACCTGAAAAATTCATACATCTCTACACTATCAAATCTTTTTACTCTTTTGTCGAACAGGAAACTTCAGGGCATCAATCATACAAAGCTGCAGATCTGATTGAAACCTGCCAGATGATGACCGATTATAATATCCGATTGTCAGTTCAGGAATTAGCTTCGAATCCTACAGGTATCCATCTTTCAACATTGCATGGTGCGAAAGGATTAGAATATGATACTGTTTTCATTAAAAACTTTGTGGAGACGGAATGGGACAAGAAACGAGCCAACAACAGGCAGTTTTCATTTCCTGACAATCTGGTCAAAACTGAAAATCAGAAAAGTCATCTTGAATCCGGTCAGGATGTCGAAGATCATGATCGCCGCAGACTCATGTATGTGGGCATGACACGTGCAAAGAAAGAACTCTATCTCTCTTACGCTAAGAAACGTGATGAAAGCAAGTTGCTCACACCGAGTATATATCTGACTGAGATCGCACAAGATGATCCACATATCGTGCAAAATGACATCCCGACGAATGAAGAAATCCTGGCTGAATATCTGGTCGCGCGCATGTCGGGTCAACAAGCTGTCAATCTGGAAATGGATAGTGAAGAAATCAAACGACGTGTTGAACATTATGTGCTAAATGTCTCTGCCCTCAACCAATATCTTGAGTGTCCTTTGAAATTTTATTATGAAAAAATATTGCTCATTCCTGCTTCTCAAAAACCCTATCTGATCTTTGGATCTGCACTACATGATGCGTTGCAAA
>JBATMM010000203.1:0-14693 GCA_049289835.1 Saprospiraceae bacterium
CGATGTGATTTTTGAAGAAATAATAGGTACACTCGGATGAGTGGAAGCAAATGTGATGGCCTTGATGTTCTCTTCCATCGTCCGATCAAAATCCTCCTCGGTAGATTTGCCTTCAGCACCATAATCCAATACAGACAAAGTTTTGTTGACATGTAAATAGTCAATAGCCACCTGGCAGTCCTGAAGCGAGGTGCCACCACAAAACTGCTTAAATATCGTGGCCTTCAGCATCGGGTTGAAGAAATTTATGCCCTTGCTATGCAGCCATAAGCCAAGAGAAGATCCGGTGCTCACGATCCAACCTTTATTCATCAGCCGGAACAGGTAGGACATACGCCTGAGCTCTTTATTGGATTTATGAGCAAACGCGATTTCAGTATCGGTAAGGTCCACAATCTTGTGATGTGATTTAGTATCAGTTTCAGAACTTGCCATAAGATTTCCAGATAAGCCAGGCTTGTTCCGCCTGAAGGTGAAGCATGTCTAAGCCGTTTTTTGTATGGGCTCCTATCTCTGCGCCACGCGTCAAAAATAGTGTATTGGTGGGATTGTAAACCAAATCAAATAACCAATGATTTTTTGTGAGTAAATTAAATGGGATCATTGGGCATTCATCAGGATTTGGAAAAGTACCTAAAGGAGTCGCATTGATGATCAATAAATGACGAGCGATCACATCATTAGTCAGTCTTTCATATGTATAATCTCCTCCTGGTGCCCTGGATACAATAGATGATTGAATACCTATTGAATCAAGAGCATACTTAACGGCTTTAGCAGCACCACCATTTCCAAGAATAAGTGCCTGTTCAGGTAGTGGATGATTTTTCATCCAATCCAGAAGCGAAAGTCTGAAGCCTGTCACATCGGTGTTATATCCTTTCCATGAATACGTACCAGTGCGGACGATAGTATTGACAGCACCAATCTGTAATGCCACATGATCGATATCATTGAGGAAATTAATAACACTAGTTTTGTAAGGAATCGTGACATTTAACCCCAATACATCGCTGTGCAGTATTGGAAAAATGTCTTCAATGTTTTCGAGTGGAAAATTTGAAAAGGTAAAATTGGTTAGTCCCTGCGAATTGAATTTTTCTTCAAAATATTTTTTAGAAAAGGAATGTGCAAGTGGATAGCCAATGAGCCCGAAATTCATAAATGGAATGTTGGGTGGTAAATGTAGGAATAATCTGAGTCCGGATAAAGGAAGACATAAAATCTATTGCATTCTAAAAAGAATGCCTGCCTTTGCATTGAATCCAAAGGATGGATAGGTATACCAAGGTTCACGGTTATTACCAAGAATATTATTTATCTCCATAAAAGCACCTAACATGGGGGTGAAATAATAATCTCCATGTAGATTCAAATCAATCAATGGATCCAATCTTCTTTCAGTCCCTCCTACTGTCTTGTATGGCAAACCATTTTCTGAATGAAGGATAAATGACGCATGATAGATATCATCACCACCTGAATACGTCAGCATACCATCAATACCAACTGTAGGTCTATGCCATGGCTTATCTTCATAATCAAGATTATAAAATCGTTGCCATGCCTGCCCATGGAGAATGACATTTTTCAATACTTCGTATCTGACTGATCCCTCATATCCAAAATAAGATCCATTGTCAAATACTGGATTGAATTGCTCACGCTTGTCATAATCCTGCAGGAAGAAGGCCATATGTTCGAATGTGGTGTATCCTCCAGATAAAGAATATTGTAATTTTCCAGTAGCCCCTTTCACACCACCATAAATTTTACGGGATATCATATTATTGATACTATCCAATCGTGTATTGATGTATGGATTGTAGGATGATAGATTATGAAAATTATTTTTATACACTTCTCCTTTCCATCCGGCTTCAATCGTCATGCTATTTTTGAAAAGGTTGTATGATATTTCTATCGCGGGAAGTATTTCATTTTCCTTTGAGCGGACCAGATTTGAATTCTTATTTAATAATCCAATACCGCCAAGATCCACTTTCAATCCTCCGATATGGAATTGGAAATAAGGTTCTACAAGGACATTATTGACTGACTGTTCACGTGTATTTTTTAATGTGGAATAATCAAGAAATGCTTTTAATCCAATCGGGTATGATTTTGCTGTAAGGCTGTAATCAACTTCACCACCAAGAGTGACAGCACTTTCGCGCGAACCTAAATCATCCTTGTCAAAATGATGCTGAAAAAGTGCGCTATAGCGAAGTGCTTGTTTCTCTCCTCCCAGATTGGCTAATGTAAATTGAGCATCATAACGTTTATAACTTCTTTTCAATGCATCCGGATTGGAAGGAATATTCTCTGCTCCGTAGAAATAGATATTTTCGAAATGACCATCTATATAACCCTGCAATTGAATATTATCATTTAAGTTATAGCTGGCATTCACCCTTCCCCTCGAATCAGCAAATTTCTGCAACAGAATCTTCTTATTATTAGCACTAAGGGTTCTGAAATCAATACCCCATTGGAGCTGGTCATTTTGGTGATGATCATAGGAAACTTCACCCAGGAAGGAATTTGGACTACCGTAGCCAGCTTTTGCAAACAAAGGATAATACGTATTTTTCTTTTCCGGATTGATAGCCAATGGTTTCAATTCAGTGACGACATACTCAATCGATGGAGATGGAGCTGAAAGTTTGTATTCATAGCGTCGCAGAGCCGAATCCAATGCAATAGGCTGTGGAATAATTCTGATTTTTTTTGTCTCCAGCAGGCGAACTTCAAAATCCTTGATCACTTCTATCTGACCTGTTGGCAATTCAGTTTGCGCAAAAATCGAGGTTGTGAGAAAAAGTAAAAATATGATGTGTATAAGTCTCATGTCTTGATTAGTCTTTGTGTGGATTTTGTAATTCCAAAGTATCTGAGCCTATAGGTTTAATACGGCTCTTATTCTCTTCAACGGCCTTGACTTTTTCTAGTTTTTCATTAGCTTCTTTCATGATCATCTCATCCCCCTTAAAATTTTCAAGAATAGCTTCCAATATTGCACGAGCATTGAGAAGATCTCCCTGTTTGAATTTTATATCTGAAAGAAGGATGAGTGATTTGGCTACCCAGAATGGATACCCAACATTTGTGCGGGCAGCTTCTTCCGCAAGTTTAGATGCGATCTCAGATTCACTTCTTTTATCATAGATGAATGCTATCTGATATCTTGATTCAGCGGCTAATTCTGCACTGTTGATCCTGATGACAGCGTTGTATGATTCAATCGCTTTGTCATACGCTTCATTGGCCAGAGCCATCGTTGCTGAATAATAGTGTGCTAATGACCTTATGTCATCCGTGGCTTTAGGATGTGCGATTATTTTGGACGCCATCGAATAGACATCATCTGCTTTTTTCAATTTGAAAGCGCTCCGCAGTGCGCCCAGAGTAGCATCGTATTGCTGTTCATCCGTTTCTGCTAGGGGAATGTATTGTGAATAATATGTATAAGCCCGAACCATATCCTGCTGCTGATTATAGGAGATCAGTGCAGCTTTATAAAGTGATGTGGCCAGATAAGGACTCTGTCCCAGCTTAATCACTACTTCATATGCAGACAGAGCGTCGCTATAATTTTTCTGGAGTGATAAAGATTCAGCTTTCAGAAATTTAGCTTTAAGTGTGAATGCACCGGTAGGATTTTGATCAATATATTGTTGAAATGAAAGAACGGCTTTATCGTATTCCCCATCTGCATAATGATTTTCTGCCGCCGAATAGAGAATCGAATCTTTCTCCACGCCGGTAACAGAATACCCGGGGATAGTGCCTGCAAAATCGAAAAAGGCTTGTGGCTTATCTAACTGATTGACATAAATCTCCTGGATGGCTGCCATTGCTTCCTTTGCGGTCTGGGGATCAGGATTGTATTGGAAGACCGTTTTATAATATTTCAAAGAAGCTTCATATTGTTCGGAGTTGTATGACAATAAACCAAGTCGGAGTAACGCCGGATGTAATAATGGGCTTCGCTCTTTGAATTGGTTGACGATTCTTTCGTATGATGAAATGGCCTTGGGAATTTGATTTAGTTCCTGATAAGTGTTCCCTGCCTGGTAGAGTGCATCATCTGCCCATAGGGATTCAGACATGCCATCTGCAAGTTCTTCAAGCAATGCAATTTTCTCCTGGGGTTTGTTTTGCAATCCTTTTATAATTGCTTTTTGATATTTTGCATAATCATAACCTGGATAACGATTTCGAATGGACTGGTCATAATATTGATTGGCTTTATCATATTGATTACGTTTGAAGGCAGCATCTCCTGCTCGCAGGACAGCATCCGGAAAAATCTGATTTTTAATCAGTGTATTTTGAGCTCCGGTCAACGACATGGATTCAATTCCGGATACTGCATTTTCAAAATTTCCCTGGGCCTGTATGAAGTCACCAGACCGTAAATAATTATAGCCCTGATTATATTGAGCGAGAGGTTTGCTTTGTTGAGGAGGAAGATTTCTTGCATCATCTACTAACGCGAAATACTGATCGTACCATTTTAAGCTCTCCGCATAATTTCCATTGAGATGTGCCAATTCACCCTTCCAGAAAACGGCTCTTGTCTGGATTGATTTATCATAAGGGTTGAGTAATGATTTATCTAATAAAAGAGAAGCATCATCTTTATTTCCTTCCTGTATTAATTGTTCTGCCCTGTATAATGTTACTTTTTGGTAGGCAGTCTTCAGCGTTGGTGTAAGATTTTTCATGGCTTCAAGTTCACGGACGGCAAGAGAATAGTCACCAGTGTTAGTCAGAATGTCCGCCAAAGTATTTTGTGATTCATTGAATACCGGACTTGACGGAGGTATCGTTTGGAGGACACGAATGGCTTCAACATCATCACCGGCTTCAGCACTCAGGCGTCCGTAGTGATAAGTGGCTTCTGCAGTGATCGAAGGGACATCATTCATCTTCGATGCATTCATCAGACTATTGCGGGCTGATGTCTTGTCGCCGGTCTTAAGATAGGACTGCCCTAAATAATAATTGGCGTATTGAGCTTTCACTCCTGTTTGATTTCTGATCTCCAGCAGAACGGGAATAGCTTTTTGATAATCGCCTGTATTGTAATACGAAATACCCAGTTGATAAAAATCATCTTCGCGAAGTTTATCACTGTGTTGATTGACGTAAGCGAGATGAGGTATTGCTGAAGCATAATCACCTGTTTCGAAATATGCCCGGCCGATGAGCTGGCGAATCTCAGTTTTGTTGAGTACTGTAGGACTGCTTATTGCCTGATTGCCATAGCCGATTACTTTCTGATATTCTTTATTGTTGAAATGAATCTGAGTGATATAATAAGGGATATAATCTTTATAAAAATCAGAAGGGGCTACTAATTCAAAACTTTGAATGGCGTCATTGTAATTGCCATTGAAATATTGGGTCATGCCATAATAATAGTTAGCCGGATAATAATATTTATTGCGTACATCCTTTGTCTCATCGAGGTATGCGGCTGCATTCGTAAAATCTTTTCGGACAAACAGGCTGTATCCAAGTTTAAATGACCGGGCTGATCTCTCATCGGAATTGAGAATATCAGCATTGACCTTACTCAGGTATTTTATGGCGTCTTCGTATTGATGATTGTCGAAGGCGTCTTCACCGATGATCATGATGGCTTGTTGGGCGACGACTTCGGGTTCATGATATTGCGAGAAGAGGAGGATTTCTTTTATGGTGCCCGGTTTTTCCATTCTAAGCCATGATCTAAGTCGGTATAATTCTGCTTCGAGGTGGAATTGTTCCAGGCTTGGATCGATGTATGTGGCCAGGAATTTATCGGCAGATCTCGCGGCCCGACCATATAGACCCTGGTCATATTCTTTGACTAAGTTGGCGAAGTCAATTTCGGCATTTTGGTATAAGACAGTTTGTTGAGCAGAGAGAAGGGAGAAATTGAGACAAAGCAAAAGCAGTAGAGATAAGGATTTGATAATCCGTCTTTTGTATCCGTTTGGCTCTAGAGCCTTTGGAAGGGCATTGTGACTTATCTTCATACCTTACTTTTACTTATTAATAGTTAGTATTTAGCTAATTACAAATAACGATAATAACTAATGTGAAAGTATGGTTTTTCTATGAAATGAAAGTCATTTGTCGTTTAAACGCATTGCCCGACATAAAATTGAACCACTTAGGAACTTAAGGAAGTTTAGAAAGTCACATAGAAATGGAACCACATAGACACGAATGAAACATTGAAAGCCACATAGAAAATCTAAAACAAAGTGTCTTGAAATCGTATATGAAAACTTTCAAAACTGTAATTTTTCTTAATTGTAATTTATTAAATATGGTCTATGTGGTTTCCTATGTTTCCTTTGTGTCTATGTGGTAATCCTCATTTGAGACTTACTCATCAGGGAGAGTTGCAAAATGTCTATTGACGAAAGTTTTTTGTCCACTACTCATAATGTTAATACAACGAAAATTTATAAGTATTCCTTTCGGGGAGTCAAGCATATGCATATATGAAAGAATAATAGCGTCATGTATTGGAACTAATCCTTCCTGCGCTTTCAATTCTACTGAAATAATATCCTCAACCAAAACATCAAGACGTAAGTCAGTATCAAGCTTCAGTCCTTTGTAATCTAAATGCGTACAAATTTGATTTCTGTATTTTAATCCCTGAAGTTCCAGCTCCTTTAGGAAACATTTTTCATAAACACTTTCTAATAGTCCCGGACCCAAGTATTTATGGACTTCAATTGCACAGCCCAAAATCTTGTATGTAAGGTCGTTGATATACTTTTTTGTTATTCTCATTCGGAAAAAAGTGACTGGTGGTGGTCAAATCTGCATTATTGGATAATGATCTAGTGGTGTTTTGAATAGTTTAGAGGGACGGGTAAGGACCACCTCAAAAAGATTCAGGATCGAATCATACATAAGAACTTTCTTTCTTTCAAACAAGTAAGCCCTTGACCTGGCTTGGAGCACGAAACATAGTGTCACCAATACAGGTCAGGGCTTTTGTATTTGATTTACGCTGCTTTCTGCTCGCTGTCTAATTTTTTGAAACTGCTTACGACAATTTCAGTAGAGCTACGTTTTTCGCCGGCTTTGGTTTCGTACTGACGGTAGGCGATTTTTCCTTCAACGGAGACTTTGTGGCCTTTACGTAGGAGGTCGCTCATGGTTTCGGCAGTTTGACCCCAGGCGACAAGGTTGTGCCAGGTGGTGACTTGTTCGGACTGGCCGCTGGCATTTTTTTTAAATTCGTTAGTCGCCATGCTCAGTCGGGCAAGTTTTTTTCCTTGTGCAAATTCGCGCAATTCTACATCTTGTCCAAGGAATCCCTGTAACTGCACGCGGTTGTCTAAATTGCTACTCATGATACATTAAATTAAAAGTGAAAAACTAAAATGATTTACAACGTCATTCCTCAAATCCGGAAGACGAGGCAAAATTGAGGGGATTTGGAAAAGCTTATTCGTTTAATAAACGTTTACATACGGAAGTAAACGTTTGTAAACGTTTGTAAACGTTTTTGTTATTGAAAATCAAATGGTTATAAGATGCTCTGTTTGTAAACAAATAACCCTTATGTTCGTATTTGCATCAATTGCGGGCATGGAATTGAAGTATTTCAACTTTCAAAACAGATTTTAATGATACGGAAGAATTCATTTTACCCCTTGATCACCTTTGTTTTGATTTCATCCGGAGTCATCGGTCAGAGCTATAATGATATGATCAATCGACTTGACCGTCAGCTCAATCGCGGAGAAACTTCGATTTCAAAAGTATTAGCCAACGACTCGCTGATGTATCTGCATTCGCTGACTTCATTTCGTGACGTGATCAGAGATAATGCTAAAGCAGAGAAAATAACCATTGCTTCATCTCATGAGCCGGGAACGAGGATTACGATCAAAGGTCATGTAGTCAATAAGAAAGGCAAGGCACAAAAAAATATTTTACTGTATTTCTACCAAACATCCGATTCAGGTTGGTATGCTGATACAGCTGCCCATATCCTGGAGAAAGAAGGCGACATGAAACATGCCCGGTTGTTTGGTTATTTAAAAACGGATGACAAAGGTGAATTTTCATTTGAAACGATCAGGCCAAATGGATATCCTAAATCAAGCATAACCGGCCATATACATATCCAATGCATGGTTTCAGATTCAAAGTCATTGACAGGCCCCGCTGAATTACATTTCGAAGACGACCGTAGAATGAATAAACTGAGAAAAAAAGAAATACTTGAAGAAGGAAATCTGATTGCGAAGAATTCAGGAACGGTTCAGAAGCCGGTGTATGATTATAAGATAGTGGCGGAGTGAGCGGTAATCGGTTTTCAGTAATAAGTATTCAGTATTCAGTAAGCGGTTTAAAGTAAAAGGTACTTAGAAAAATGTAAAATCAGGAAATGAACCTATATTGTAAAAATCCATCTTCAGCCAATAATGAAACAAAATAGGAATCTCTTTATTGGGATAGTGATCGGTGTCTTAATGTCCGGTGTATGCAGCTTTTTTTTTCTTTCTCAATTATCCAAAACTCAGACACATTTTCAACAAATGCAAATGGTGCAACAAGCCCAGCTGTTTGATTCAATCAGGCACGATGGCATGGCCATTCTGTTGTGCAATGTATTGGATAAAGTGGATCTTGAATTGGCGAATAATCCAAAGCGAATATTGAGTGATGAAACGATCGGGAGGATAGCTGCATTGAGCTATTCGTTAGTGTCTCACATGCCCATAAAGAGTGGTAGTGTGTCAGAAAGAATACTTAGCCCGGAACGAGGCCAATTGTTGCTCATGCTTTGCAAAATGAAAATAGACTCAGGTAGTTTAAAAAAGATCATGTTGCAGACATCTTTTGCAGGTGCTGTGCTGAGAGATGCAGATTTGAGGGAAGCCGATTTGAGATTTGTTGATTTGACAAGAGCTGATATGAAAGATGTAAATATGGAAGGTGCTAATCTGATTGAAGCAGAGATGAGATCCGCGAATCTGTGGGGGGCCAACTTAACAGATGCGAAGCTAAATAAAGTCAATCTGACAACAGCTGATATGAGATGGTCAGTGTTGAATGGGGCTGATTTTAAAACGGCGTATCTTCATGGGGCAGATATGTCCTCGGCACAATTGAGAAAAACAGATTTCACCGGATCAGATTTACAATGGGCCGAATTTAGCGGGTCTATTTTACATGAATCAAATCTGACCGGTACAAATTTAGCCAGCACAAACTTTACAAAGGCACAATTGGAAAATTCTATTTTGAATGGCGCCAACCTGACATCGTCGCATCTGAACGAAGCCAATTTAACCGGAGCAAATTTAACCGGAGCAAATATGTCCGGCACCAATATGACCGGTGCCAATATGGCTGAAACAGAATTGAATGGAGTGATTGTCATTGACAAAAATTGGCTGACCCGATTAGATGAATGGCATGTAACCGGATCAAAAGAAATTCAGAGTAGATATAAGATAATTGATGAAAGTTCTAAAAACAAATCTCAATACCGTCTTGAGAAAAACTGAAATCATTTCCGTGTCTCCAAATTGATAGTATTTATTTTGCCGGCAAATCGAATCACAATTTCATCATTCTCTCTGAAAGGTTTGAACCCAATCTGAAAAGCCCAACTATAATAAGCCTGGATATCATTAAGATAATCCGTCATGATTTCAGGAGTCCAATACATACGCTGACAAATCGAATACTTATGTCGAAGTACTTTTCCAAGTTCCTGTCCCCATTCGTTATTGATCAGATCAACATAATTGTCAATGGGGCCATCTTCCAGATCTGAAAGCTGATCTACCGTAAATCTTCCGTTCATCAATTCAGTATGCTGCCGTTCATGTACATCCGCGACGAAATCAGCTATTGATTCTGAAAAAATGCTGGTCATAAAAGCTTGTGCGGTGATATGATTGAAGGTATTGAGATATCCTTTTTCAGAAAGATCTTCAGAAGGCATATACATGACATCCGAATCTGAAATATTATGTACCATGGTTTCTGCAATATCATAAAAAGCGACATCACCCTTTCCATATACCCAGGGCCTTCTTCTTCCAAGGCGCTCAATGCCCGACAGATCATTTCTATGCCATGCAGCATAAGGACAACGAAGACCCAATATCATTCGATTCCAGAAATGACCATCACGGGCAACCCTGAAATCAAGTTCATTAATACCGGATTGCAGAATGCTGGTTACTTCCTTGTCCCTATTTCGAAATGTAAGACGAACATAAGGCTGAGGAGTTATTGCTCCAGTCGAAAAGGGAACGGTTGCACCATATTCAATCTGAATGACTTTTTTTAATTCTTCTAAAGATTTAAATCTTGTCAACAGCAATGCTCCACTTCCTGATATATTAGGAATGCTTTCAGTCTTCATGCGGACAGAACGTATAGGTTGCCTGCATTCAAAGGAAGAAATTAATAATACCAGGGCAAAATATCGGAGCATACCCATGAAACAATCAGTTACATTTTCAATACGGCTTGTCCTTTGTCAATATTGACATGAGATGTGTTGTGAAGAATGATTTTATTCAGTTTATTTTCACCTACAATATTGAGCGAATGAATATCAAGATCGTGCACATCGTCAAAAATCATAGCGGGCCGGTAGTCAGGTGCTTTAATGATGAGCTTAATATTTTTCATCGTGAGTCCATCCATATGCCGCACATAAAAGCCCCATGCAGGTAATTCCCCCAGCATCGAAAATTCCGGATATGATGCTTCATTCTCAGGGACGTTGTCAAGTCTTGAGAGAGGCATACACGCCAATCCTTTATTGCCTCTTCCAGGATATTTGATTTCAATATTTTCAAGTGTAACATTCTCTACCGGATGTCCTGGGATGCCTGTAATTGAGGAAGGGAATGTGTTGTGAAAGAATGGCAGTTCCGGTCCTCGTATATCGTACGCATCATCAGGCCGACCGAATGCTATTTCAACTTTAATGTTTTTTATAGCGACATTTTTCAACATACCCGCACTACCCTTTTCGTTTCTATGTCCTAATCGGATGAAAATAGCATTTCCCGTATTGAAGGCATGTACATTATCAACAATAACATTTTCGAGTATTCCACCGTCCACACACTCCATAGCCAATACAGATCGAAAGGTATCATAAACTTTGATACGTTCAATTTTAACATTTTTAAAACCGCCGTGTGACACAGCTCCAAACTTGATGGCGCTGGCACTTGAGCGCACACTGCAATCAGCTATATAAATACTATCGCAAGTATGATCAGGAGATTGCGATTTCAGGCAAATACCATCATCTGCTGAATTGATAATACAATGGGTGATCCGCACATTATGACAGTCCTGGATATCAATGCCATCATTGTTCCAGTATGCATCACTGTTGACCTTAATGCTCTCCACTAAGATGTTTTCGCATTGATCATAGGTCTGAACCCAACATGCTGCATTTTTGAGCTTCACATTTTTGACGTGGATATTCCTGCAGTGAACAAACTCGATGAGTTGTGGACGCAAATACCATTTTGGTCTCTTTTCGATAAACATATAGTCTACACTATCGATTTGTCCAGCGTAAAAAAGGCTGTCTATTTGTAAGGCAAGTATGCGACCTTGCCCGTCTATTTCACCATCACCGGTGATGGCGATATTGTTTTGATTGTCGGCCATCACCAAAGCTTTCCAGCGATTTATTTTGATATAATCTTTTATGTCTGTACTTCCGAGCAAAACTGCATGCCGTAGTAAATGTAATTCGACACCGGTTTTCAGTACAATACTTCCGGAGAGAAAGTGCCCTCCAGGTATTACCACACGACCTCCGCCATTTTTAAAGGCAGCATCAATAGCGGATTGGATATGCAAAGTGTTGATCGTGATTCCATCAGGTATAGCCCCGAAATCAAGGATGTTGTAGTCCCTGGAAAAGACAATAGTGTGACTGATCAGAAAAATAAATATGAAAAGTGAATACCGCATTTATTGAACCGCTATTGAAACAGAAGATATATGAATCAAAATAATTCAAACAAAGTAAGGAGGCAGATTTTTTATGATCATATTATGATTTTTTAAGATCTGATTCTTATAAGCACCAAGCCTCTTGATGGAAACTGATCTTAAATAATCTTATATGTTCCTTGCCTCATTTTCTTAAAAGTACGTTTTCTGCTGCTCTATGGCCCGCACCTCAGGATCTTTAGGAACAAACGTAATATCCATCATATCCACTTTCCCGGCAGATGTGATCTTAAGTATTACAGATTGATAGGGTTTGAATTCAATCTTTTGCCTGATAGTTTTTCCATTGAGATTGAACGTTAGATCTCTGAATTCGGATTGTTTCATCAGAGATTGACCTTTATAGATAGGATATTTCAAATCTCTTGAAAGTGGTTGGGCGAGAAATAAATAATGAGTCCCGTCTTTCTCCACTCTACACCAATACTCAGGTATGCTATCTCCCTCAATCAGCGGAGAATGATGAATGACCTGTTTGAAATTTTCAGAGACATTTTTCAAGCCTGATAACGCGTTGAGCATTCCCGCATAGTCCTGAGATTTCATTTTACCAGGTTGTTTTGGTACCCGTTTCAGGCATATAGGCAGACCTTGCTTTGCTAATTCCAAAACACGATTAAGAGTCCGAACATCCATATATTCCACATCGATATAAAGTACCGAGAAGGCTCCATCACCAATGACAAATTTGCCATCTTGAAATTCGGCCTTTTCCAAAAAGTGCCGGTTGATCCATAAGGGAAGATAGCCCTCTATCTCTTTTGGAGGAGACACATACCTCATTTCGTATTCGCCCCAAACCCATACACGCTGTCGTTCCGGAGGATAGGCTCCTTTCATTACCGCGTCTTCGTATGGAATATAGACAGCAACATCTGTGTAAGTTTTTCCTCTTTCCATTATCCCTGAAACCTTTTCTATATAAGCATTGAAAGCAGGCAACTCTGGTGTAAGATTTCCGCCTGGCCCAAAATAAGTCGTTGCAAAAAAATCAATTGTATCAGAGCCCTTCGAATTATACGGTGTGCCATGATAAACAAGATGATTGACACCCTCAGCAAACAAAGCATCTGCTACCATCTTCAGATCTGCAGTTTGTTCCTGTCGCAAATAAGTCGCAGGAAATCCATATACGCATGTAAATGTCTCGGCTGACACCATTTTTTTCGAAGCCAAACAAGCTGAAGAACTCACAATTCGAGAATAGTTTGGATTGTTGAGCATAGTTTCCGTCTCAGGAATATCCACAAGTGAATACGTGGTCATGACATCAGTAGGTGAGCCTAAGCACTGCACTCTTGACCATGCACCAAGTTCTTTACATTTTTCAACATAAGGTTTATAAAACCCATTTGTCACATAATCATCCAATAGCAACATGTAGTCATAGCGCACATCAGGAAAGGAGTCGAGTCCTGCATTCATGTAAGGAATAATATCGTAGCCATATGTTTCTTTGAACGCATTTTCAAAACCTTGTGTCCATATTTTATTTTTAGCGTTGAGTTTGATCTCCCATGAATCTGTAAATAAGGAAGATTTTGATCCCTTCAATGCTTCGCGCAAAACTTCACCAATGGGTTCTGCAAACAGATTAAATGCATTGCTGTCAAGATGATTGATCACCCATTGTGTATCCGGATATGTCCATGCAAAAGTGAGGGCCTGCCTGAATGATGTGTCCCCATAAATCTGTGTAGAATGTGATTTATCGATATTGCTCCCCGCTACAGGCCAGGCACTCCCGAATGTAAAATCGCAGGACAATCCGATAGAATCCGCATATGATTTCGCATAGGTTACCATCTCTGACCATCCGGGGCTGAGCCATTTTTGAGCAGAAGAATCAATCGGATAATGACGATTGTATTTATCAGCATACATCTTTTGGTATCTATACAATGGATAAACCCATGCGATTTCAACACCCCCAAAATTCATATCTTTCATCCAGTCCAGTTGATATTTTATATCCTCTTTTCTAATTTCTGTGGCAAACCACCACCAGCGGGTGCAGGGTTTGGAGGAGGGATAAAATGAAGTGGATTCTTGCCGGTGAGCCGGACCAGATGTGTGCTCACAGGTACTGAATGCGATGAGGCATGTAACGCTATAGAAAAAAACGCACAAAGACAATTTCATTGGAGGCAAAATAACATTATGATTTTGGATATTGCGAAAAAAAAGAGGACGCAGATTTGTTAAGAAAGGATATGATTTAATAAGATTAATTTTAACTATCAATCCAAAATTCCAAATACCTAAATGCTTTATCTCTCTGGCATTATCATCTCCTTTTTCCTGGCCATAGTCTTACTCACTAAGAAGTATAAATCCCATGCCGACTATATACTCATGACTTGGCTCATCATTCTTGGTTTTCATTTAGTGACATTTTATTTCTCTTTTACAAATCAGCAATTGGATGTACCCGTCCTGATTGCTATAGGCATGACCCTTCCTTTGGTACATGGCCCGTTCCTCTATCTCTACACTTACCAGCAGACATCTGCCTTCCCGTTCAATATTTAGCAGTTGCTTCATTTCTTACCTCCGCTATTGTCCTATATGATGTTTGCTAAGTTTTATTTTTTGACACATGAACAACAGGCGGACGTATTCAGACAATTGGGGAAAGGATTCGAATTACAATCCAT